>NZ_JAVRCK010000003.1:196931-201782 GCF_034530815.1 Nostoc sp. DedSLP03 | reverse complement strand
CAACTTACCGAGTTTGCTTTCCTCTATTATATGCAGCTTCATATTCAATTGGTATAAGTCAGGTGTATTTAATTTTCCATCTAGACAAAGCTAGCAAATTTCCGAAGGAAGAAAAGATAAATTTAACATTGAAAATCTCCGAATATTTTCTGAAAGTTAATATTTTCGGTTCATGAAATTAAATCAGAAATCCCTATCTCAGACGTTGCAAAGTTAAATGATTGCGTTCAGTTAATCTCGCTTGCCAATTAGGTTCTACTACAATTGTGCTAATTTTTTCGATAATAATTGCAGGCCCATTAATACTATCTTCTGGTTGTAAATCTTCCCGTCGATAAACAGGAGTATTATACCATCTATCAGCAGTAAACATCTTGACTGTCTCAACAGATACGGGGGCTTCATCTAAAGAACGGGTACGAATAATTAAAGGTTCTTCGGGAGTATCCATTTTTTGAATTACTTCCACTGAAGCAGATTCGACAATTAAGTTTTTATTTAATTGAATGAAACCATAGCGTAATTTATGTTCATTCTCAAATTCTTGTTGCATCACTACCACATCATCGGCAAAATTAACAGTCAAGATAGAGTTAGTACCCTTGTATTTTAAGTTAGCTTTTCGGATTACTTCTACTTGAATGGGTATTTCATCTATTTCACTTCTAGCTTGAGTTTCTAAATATTCCATTAACTGCTGTAATTGAGGAATTAATGCTTGAGTTAAAGATTGTTCAACTCCTCCTTCTCTGATTGCTCGTACATCAGCTAATCCTATTCCGTAAGCAGAGAGAACTCCTGCATAAGGATGTAGAAATATTTTTTCCATTCCCAAAGTATCGGCAATTAAGCAAGCAACTTGTCCACCTGCACCACCAAAACAACACAGCACGTATTTGGTGACATCATAACCTCGCTGCAAGCTGATTTTTTTAATTGCGTTTGCCATATTTTCCACTGCGATCGCTATAAATCCTGCGGCTACTTGTTCGGGAGTACAATCATTTAATGTAGCGGCTTGAATGTCTTGGGTTAATTGGGTAAATTTTTGAATAACAATATCTTTATCTAAAGGTAAATTACCATCAATGCCAAAAACTGAGGGAAAATATTGCGGGTGAATTTTACCTAACATTACATTGGCATCAGTAACCGCTAATGGCCCGCCACGCCGATAACAAGCAGGGCCAGGATTTGAACCAGCAGATTTAGGGCCGACACGATAACTAGAACCATCAAAAAAGAGAACTGAACCACCGCCAGCAGCAATAGTATTAATTGCTAATACCGGAACTAGCATCCGCGCCCCAGCAATTTCCGAATCTAGTTGTCGTTCATACTCTCCTTTAAAGTGGGCAACATCTGTACTTGTCCCTCCCATGTCAAAGGTAATAACTAACTCAAAACCTGCTCTTTTACTAGTTTGAACTGCGCCAACAATACCGCCAGCCGGGCCGCTTAAAATACTATCTTTTCCTTGAAATTGCTCGGCTGCAACTAAACCGCCATCAGATTTCATAAACATTAATTTGACGCTGGGTAACTGATTCGCTACTTGATTAACATAGCGGTGCAGAATAGGAGTTAGATAAGCATCGACTACTGTTGTATCTCCTCGGCTAACCAACTTCATTAAGGGACTAACTTGATGGGATACAGATATTTGGGTAAAGCCGATTTCTTGGGCAATCTGGGCTATTTGTTGTTCGTGTTTAGGATAGCGATCGCTGTGCATAAAAACAATAGCACAACTTTGAATTCCTGTGTGGTAAATTGCTTGTAAGTCACTTTTGACTTGTTCAATATTTATAGATATTAATTCATTTCCGTTAGCATCATAACGTTCATCTATCTCAATCACCTGTTCGTAAAGCATCGTTGGTAAAATTATCTGGCGGGCAAAGATGTTAGGACGGTTTTGATAGCCAATTCGCAGCGCATCTTTAAACCCTTTGGTGATTAGAAGAACAACCCTGTCTCCCTTTCTTTCTAACAGCGCATTTGTTGCTACTGTTGTCCCCATTTTTACCACTTCTATGGCTTCAGCAGGAATGGGTTCGTTGCTAGCAATACTCATGATATCTCGAATACCTTGGATAGCAGCATCTTGATATTGTTCGGGATTTTCTGAAAGGAGTTTGTAGACTATAATCCATTGCTGATTAGGCAGAGGGACAATTAAAAAACGTTCGGGATGTTTTGAAACTCTATCGATAATTGCTTGATTATTAGTAACAGCAACAATATCTGTGAATGTACCACCACGGTCAGCAAAAACCTTCAACATTACTCTGTTTCCTGTATAATCATGAGAAATTACGAAATAGCTCTAATATCCGTTGTCAATTAATATTCATCTACAAATTGAGGATGAACCCAGAGAAATTCACGGCGTTTGTTTTGCACGCGCACTAAACCACCGAAACTAGGATCTTTTCCTTTCAGAAGGGCGTGTAATTCTCGCAAAATCGAGCCTTGGGCGCGGATTGCATCGCCTTCCAACAAAGAAGATTCACTCTTAGACTTTCCAGCCAAAGCGATATCGCTTCCTTTCAAGAAAGACTCGGTAGTTTTCTGTCCTAGATCGATTTGTTCTTCAATGCCTTTGTATGCTGTGTCATCAAGCATCAACTTGGTTGCGGAAGCTGCGACAGGTAAGACTAGGCTAAGAGTTGTTGTCAATAGTTTGAGAAAGGGGGCTGCTTTGGTGAACCACTCGCGGGGCAACTCTAATTCATAGACTCCTTTAGTCTGGTCGTCGGGATTTAAGGCTGGAAGTGGTAGACGAGCGTGTTCGCACCAGAGAGTGAGTTGAAACTTGGCTCTGAGCCATTTGCGGCTATCAAAAAATTTCGGATCTACGGGCTTAAAACTGAACAGGCGCGGCCCGTCTTTGGCTTCATCAGTGAGCATCTGCATGAGTGTTGCAAACTGCTGATCGCCCTGGCTTAGAATGGTGCGTTGCTTCTGAGATAATACCTGAAAACGTGCTTGATCTAGGCGATCGTACATAACCAAATCTTGGCGGATGACGTTTAACTCGTCTTTTACAATGTATCGGAACTGCTCAATGTCAATTTCTTGGGATAGGGGTTGAGCAGTCGGCGCGTTATTCAGTAGTCGGTCTATGTTTTGCCATTCGCCACACCCAGAAATGGGACACGGGAACTCATGGCGATTTTTCTTTTTGCTTTCAATTAATTTTTGTACCTCAAACAGTCCGTTTCCAGGCGCATTCATACTGCAAGGTGCAATGCACGGAACCATCACATTACAACGCAATCCTTCCCAGAAATTCTCGACTAGCCATTTAATCTCTTCCGTGAGATATGACAGAAACCTTTCAGGATAAGCTGCCCGCACTGTGATTTTTACATCAGTGCCAACATACTCCAGTAATGCTCGACCGTTGTAATCATTGTCAAGCATTAAGCCGCGTTGCCAGTGAATGCTGTTTTCGTAATTAGTCCGCCCCAGTGAGTATTTGTGCAACCGGACAATCAATTGATAAAATAATCCTTCTGCTACTGCAAACTGTCCGCGACTGTCCACAATGCGGCAGATTTGCACCTGTTGTCTATCTCCGGCTTCCGGTTGCTCTCCCCAATTGGGCAATGGCTCCGGGCGTGTGTCGGGAACGAGTTGAGCAATTAGGCTGGTATTACTAGTTTCTGACCGATCGAATACCACTTTGTAAGATAGATCAAAGCGTTCCATCAGCCGCAGAAAAATTGGATGCAACTTTGAGGGGTAGCCTTCTTCGCCTGCAAATGGCGGATGGCTCCACAACTGACTGAGATGCTGAAATTCGACCAAACCGTTGCGTTTGCGTGTCGTTTCATCATCTAGCACAAAGCTGATCGCTTTTGCCAACCAATCGGGTTTAAGGATGACGATATCGCGTAGTGTTGGGTCGTAATGGTAATGGATGAAATGCCCTAATATATGGGAGATGCGAAGGAACAGTTCTGCTTGCTCCTCATCGATTCCCTCTTTAGCGCAGATGGCAATGACATCATTGTAGGGGAGATAGACTTTGTCACTTGTCTGTAAGGTTTCCCGCACTCGTTGCCACTTTGCGGGAACGGAACGCCCCATTTCGGGAAGAGATGCAGCGACACGAGCAATAGCATTTTTTAATTCTGCAAGCCCAGTACAATCCATCGTATCGTCCTTGGGTTTGCTGTCTATATGGAAGAAATCAATTACGGTATCTTTGCCGAATTGATCGAGAATTTCTTGTCTGTCAATATCTGGTTGTCGCTGTCCAGGGCCGCCGTGAGTTGCGACGACCAATACCTTTGCATCTGGTTCTCGATTTTTGATCAGCGTAATCCACTCTTTGACAAAGCCCTGCTGGGGGCCTTCCCGTGGCTTCCAGATAACCAGATACACGGCTGGCGCACTGAAAAACAACTGGTGCGTTGGTCGATAAACCCGTTGACCGCCAAAATCCCAACCATTCAACGTGATTTCTATGCCAATGTCGGGGTTGGTTACGATTACAGCCTTAATTTCAATCCCGTGAGTAGTAGGGCGACCATCTACCCATTTATCTCCTCGCAATGCACCCAACAGACAACTCTTGCCCACCTCACCCTCGCCAACTAGGATCAGTTTGGCTTCATTCAGAGTTATTTGTTCTTCTGCCTGTGCCCGCAGGTATTGCAAAACAGTTTTTGTGCCTTGTTTATAAGCGGCTGCAAGATCAGGGTTAAGAGGGTTATTGTCGAGGTAAAGCTGTTGCAACTGAGTCAGGGATGCGAGCGCCTCTGGCAGTTGGCTCAGTTGGTTGTTGTCGAGGTAAAGCTGTTGCAACTGAGTCAGGGATGCGAGCGCTTCTGGCAGTTG
>NZ_JAVRCK010000003.1:184767-196831 GCF_034530815.1 Nostoc sp. DedSLP03 | reverse complement strand
TGTCGAGGTAAAGCTGTTGCAACTGAGTCAGGGATGCGAGCGCTTCTGGCAGTTGATTCAGTTGGTTGTTGGAAACGGAAAGCTGTTGCAACTGAGTCAGGGATGCGAGCGCTTCTGGCAGTTGGCTCAGTTGGTTGTTGGAAACGGAAAGCCGTTGCAACTGAGTCAGGGATGCGAGCGCTTCTGGCAGTTCGGTCAGTTGGTTGTTGTCGAGGTAAAGCTGTTGTAACTGAGTCAGGGATGCGAGCGCTTCTGGCAGTTGGCTCAGTTGGTTGTTGGAAACGGAAAACCGTTGCAACTGAGTCAGGGATGCGAGCGCTTCTGGCAGTTGGCTCAGTTGGTTGTTGGAAACGGAAAGCCGTTGCAGCTGAGTCAGGGATGCGAGCGCTTCTGGCAGTTGGCTCAGTTGGGTGTCGGAGAGGTAAAGCTGTTGTAACTGAGTCATGGATGCGATCGCTTCTGGCAGTTGGGTCAGTCGGTTGTTGGAGAGGTAAAGCTGTTGCAACTGAGTCAGGGATGCGATTACTTCTGGCAGTTGACTCAGTTGGTTATTGCGGAGGTCAAGCCCTTGCAACTGAGTCAAGGATGCGAGCGCTTGTGGCAGTTGGCTCAGTTGGTTGTTGTCGATATAAAGCAGTTGCAACTGAGTCAGAGATGCGATCGCTTCTGGTACCTCAGTGAGTTTCATTTTGCTGAGATCGAGTTCTATTGCTCCCTCTCGCTGTGCCTTTTCAATACGCTGCTCTGCTTTCCAATAAGCTCTATCTCTCGCCATAACCAAATCCTTTCTCTCACTACCAAAATCGGAGTAATAGCCGGACTTTTTCTGAGTAACAGCCTACACAGGTGGTTTAGCCAGAAAATATCAGCCTAACATTCTAATAAATAGCAAGCAACGCCAAGGGTTAAATTTTCACTTTAGTTAAAAAATTTAAGCACGCAAAATAATGTTGACAATTAGATAGCTTGCTGATTTAGCGGAATTACAATTATAAATTCTGTTCCCTGCCCAGGAGCAGAAATACATTCTAATTTTCCCTGATGTTTTTGGGTGATAATCTGATGACTAATAGATAAACCTAACCCAGTACCTTTATTAACTGGTTTAGTCGTAAAAAATGGTTCAAATAATTGTTTTTGTACCTTTTCGGGAATGCCTATACCATTGTCGCCAATACGAATAATTATCTGATTTTTGCTCGTGAGTTGAGTCTGAATGCGTATCTGGGGAGTAGAAAGCGCTGTTTCCTCTACTTCCCACTCACCATTTTCCACTGCCTCTTCTAAAGCATCGATCGCATTTGCCAGAAGATTCATAAATACTTGATTCAGCTGTCCAGCATAACATTCTACTAATGGCAAATCGCCGTACTCTTTAATCACCTTAATTGCTAGATTATTAGAAGATTTAGATTTGAGGCGATGTTCCAGAATCATTAATGTATGATCTAGACCTTCATGGATATTCACAGCTTTCATTTCTGCGTCATCTAACCGAGAAAAGTTTCGCAGAGATAAGACAATTTCTGTGATTCGTTCGGCACCAACTGTCATCGAAGTTAGCAAGTTGGGCAAGTCTGCAATCAGAAAATCTAAGTCGATCGCTTCTATTTCTTGTTGAATTTCTTTTGCTGGATTAGGATAGTTTTTCTGGTATAATTGCAGCAATCTTAATAAATCTTGGATATATTGATTGGCATAGCCGACATTGCCAGAAATAAAATTGATTGGGTTGTTGATTTCGTGCGCTACACCTGCTACCAACTGCCCCAAACTGGACATTTTTTCACTATGCACCAGTTGAGATACTAGCTGCTTTGCTTCTTGGCGCAATTGTGCTTCTGAGTATCGCAATATCTGTTCTGCTTGTTTGCGCTGGGTAATGTCGTGGAGAATCACAACATATTCCTGAAAATCCCGATGGGGTCGGTCTGAGATGGAAACTTCCAGAGTTCTGTTTTTCCCATTGCCGATGAGAATTTGTTCGCTACGCTTTGTCCACTGCTCTGGATAGTAGACTAATGCAGGTAGCCATTTGTTTAGGTGATTTCCCCGCAACTCTGATGGGTTGACACCAAAGAATGATTTGGTGGCTGGGTTTGCTTGCTGGATAATGCCTCGATTATCTACAACTAAAATACCATCTTGGGCGACTGTAAAGAGGTGTTCGGCAGCAACTCTGGCTTCTGCGATCGCTACCACTTGCGGTAAACTTGTCCAACAAGCGATCGCTACTCCCACAAATGCCACGCTCATCAGTAGCACCACAAATATATTCTCACCGCCCGCAGTCGCCACTTTATTGAGTTTGACACCAAATAACCAGCCAACTGTCACGGCGCTGCACAGTAAAAAAATCAGGATACTCACCTGAAGAATTACTGAATCTTTAATGATTACTACAGGGCGCGTGCGATATCGCTGCATCCACCAATCAGGATGGAAAGCCGGAAAGTTCAAACGGCGAATTACTGCATCTATGCCCATGACACCAATAGGAAATAATAGCCCAATCAACAAGTTGAACCAACCCCAGGCAAATCCGCCCACCAATAGCACCACAACTTCTAACAGTAGAATGGCCAGAGATATGCGAGGAAACAAAACTTCGGGGCGATCGCGTCGGAGCCAAAGCCCTAAATGCAGTAACATAAAGGAGACAAACCAACCGATGTTGCCAACAGCGACGATTCGCGCCACATCTCCCCAAATCAGATAGATTAAGCACAATACCAGTGTCAATGTCAATGCTGGGACAAACACACCGCGGCGTGAGACGACTGAAAATACTGGTGAAATGTGGTTATCTAAAGCCAGTTGATACAAAATTCGCGGGCAATTAGAAACCACCGTTGCCGAACCGAGTAGACAAGCAGCTACTAGCAAAAAAGAAATACTTACACCAGCGAACCTTCCCCAAAAGGGCTGGGAAGCTGCCACTAGATTCAAAAAAGCATTATCTTTTAGGTTGGGATTTGTTGCCAACCGCATTACTACCCAAGACCCTCCCAAAAAGATGGGTGGCATCATCCAAGCGGCAACGTTTAGAAACCGTAGCGTTTGGGTGGGGTGGCGGCTATCGGCGACAAAGGAAGAAGCCGTTTCACAACTGTAGGTTGCATAAGTGACGAAAAAGAACCACTTTGCCCAATCTACAAAGCTCAAAGATGACCAACTGCTAGGAAAAAACCCCGGACTAACGGGAGAAAACGCTAACCAGCCAAGACCTTGGATGCAGAAAGTCATTAGCAGTGCAAAGGCTGGAATGACAAAAAACAAATGTAAAATACTCAGGGCGCGAGTCCCACTAAAAGCCACGATAAAGGGTAACAGTGTAAAGCTAATATCCAGAAATATGTCTGGACAGGCAATACCCAACGCCTCTAAATTTACTTTAATTAAATCTCTGAGTACCATTGTATTCACTGACAGGTAAGAAACCCAGTTGAGGAGGTATCCAATTGCTGCATAGCGAGCAAGTCCTGGGTAGTTTTGCAGTAGCTTGGTTGCATAGTTGGGTGTTCCTCCAGCTACATTGATGAAATGCAAACCTAAGCGTTTTACCTGATAATTGAGCAGCATTCCAAAAATTACCGCAGGTATCCAGACAAAAATAGCTTGGGAACCGAGAGCTGCATGAATCGCTGGAACCAATGCTGTCCAAGAAATATGAGCTGTCAAACCAAAGCCCCAACTTTCAACAGCACTCAAGCTTCTAGTTAAGCGAGGGGAAGAAGATTGGCCCAATGTGGAATGAGCAAAATGGGACATGATTAGCAGTGTTCAATGGGATACTCTAATTAAGCTTATTAGCTAGAGTTGCCATCTCGTAAATCTTCTGAAGAAAAACTTTCTGTAAGGAATAATACTTAAGATGTTAAACCTCGTCTACCTTGAGAACCGTAGTTTTGTAGGTTGGGTGCAGCGATAGCGTAACCCAACATAAAATTTGGTGGTAATGTTGGGTTGCGTTTCACTCCACCCAACCTACAAAAATATATGTTTTAAAAAACTCTAGGTTTCAACTTAGATGAGGTTTAATACAGCAGGAGGCAGGAGGCAGAGGGCAGGAGGCAGGAGGCAGGAGGTAAAACTATTGCTAGCTCTAGCATTCACCCTTTCCAAATGTCCTAACTTATGTGACTACGGCTATACATCTATACATCAGATAAAATTCACTTTACAACAGCAGTATTTATTAGACCTCTTGCAAAAATAATTTTTGCACTCTTGTGGGAAAAGGGGAAAGGTTAAAGGGAAAAGGTTTTTTATTGTTCCTTTCCCCTTGCCCCCTTACCCTTTTCCCTACAAATGCCCAAAATTCAGGACTGATTTATCAGATATAAACAGTGTTTACCTCTTTCCTCCTGCCTCCTGCCTTCTGCCTCCTGCCTCAAAACCCGTAACTTTGTACTTCATGCAAATGAAAATTGCTGTATTTTGATTCACGCAAGAAGTCTATTAGACAATTATCGAATGTGTATCTGCCAAGGCGGGAACTTTGACTTCTGTTTCAGTTCCTAAGTCAAAGTCATACCACTCGTTACGCCATTGCAGGCGAAACTTCAAACGCGTCCAGTTGGGTGGTAGATTGGGACAGGCAACGGGGCCAAATTGAGTCATGCGAATACCGGCAAACCCGAAAACTACTGCTTGCCATACTCCTCCAGCACTGGCAGCGTGAATTCCTTCGGCGGCGTTGAGTCTCACATCCTCTAAGTCTACCAAGGCCGATCGCAGAAAGTGTGTATAAGCTTCAGTTGGTTGATTGAGGTCGCAAGCTAAGATAGCGTTAATGGCTGGGCCTAGTGAAGAACCAAAACTGTGGTCGGTGCGTTGGGTGTAATAGTCCCAGTTGGTGGCGAGAGTTTGATAGTCATAACGTTCGCGCAATAAATATAAGAGCATCAACACATCTGGCTGCTTGAGAATCTGCTTTTGGTTTGTAGCTTCAACTCCCAACAAACTTTGCAGGGATTTGCTGCGCGGTTCGTAATCAGCGAGGTTAACGTTTTCTAGCTGGAAAAAGCCTTCAAATTGCTCAATTAAACCAGTTTGAGCATCTTCGTTAACAAATAGACGCTCTTGGATTTCCACCCAATGGTGCAGACGCTCTGTGGTTAAGTTGAGTTTTTGCACTAGTTCTGTCGAGGTTTCAGGATAAGCTTGTTTGAGCCAATCCCACAGTGCCAAAGCTGACTGCAAATGCCACTGTACCATAAGATTGGTGAAGGCATTATTATCGACGCGATCGTGATATTCATCGGGGCCAATTACATCTAGGATGTCATAGCTGTGGCGCTCTTGGTTCCACTGCACCCGACTTTCCCAGAAAACAGCCGTATCAAGAATAATTTCTGCGCCATAATCGCGCATCCAGTCATCATCGTTGGTAGTCTGCCAGTAGTGCAAAATTGCATAAGCGATATCTGCGGTGATATGCACTTCAATGTCACCGCACCAAATGCGGATTAATTCACCGTTGGGAGCTGGAACCCAACGCGGAGTTACTTCATCGCCAGTAGTAGCACTTTCCCAAGCATACATCGCTCCTTGATAACCGGCTTCTTGAGCTTTGCGTCTCGCTCCTGGTAAGGTGTGGTAGCGGTAGGTGAGCAAGTTACGCGCTAGGGCTGGTTGAGTTAAGGTGAGGAAAGGTAGGATGAATATTTCTGTATCCCAAAAGATATGTCCGCTATAGGCAAAACCGGAGAGGGTTTTGGGAGGAATGCTTACCCGGCTGTCGTGACGCGGTGTTACAGCGAGTAATTGGAAGAGATTGTAACGGACGCTCAATTGAGCCAAGCGATCGCCTTCTATTATAATGTCACTGTCTTGCCACACTTGCTCCCATGCCGTAATGTGAGCTGCCAATAGCGTAGTATATCTCGGTTCCTCAGCGAGTCTTTGTAAGGCGGTGGCAATGGGGATTTCTGTTTCTCGTGAAGTAAACAGGGTGACAATTTTTTCTACTGTCACCGTTTTTCCGGGATATAACTCTAAGGTGGTTGTCAAAGTGGGAGAAGTAAAAGCGTTTTCGACGCTCACGGGTGCAGTCTCATCACCATCTACCACTAACTTAGCTGCCATCCCAAGTTGAATATTTGAGTGGAGAGTTGTACTGTTTAACCAGATAATCTGCTCTATGCCACCTTGGTTTAAGGTTCGCCAATGTTTAACGCCTTGGGTATGGGGTTCGCTGTCAAATCCGGCTTCAACGGTAATTTCACCCTCAAAGTCTACCGATGTAATTTGAGCGCGAATCGCCAAAACGTGCTGGTCTGCTAAACTAATGAAACGCTCGAAGTGAAAATCTAAGGTATGACCATTAGGACTACGCCACCGCACATCACGGCTAACTAAACCTAAGCGTAAATCGAGCCGACGTTCGTAGTTGAGAATCTCACCACTGTCCATACTAAAGCGATCGCCTGCTACTTTCACCACCAATGGCAGCCAGTTGGGACAGTTTACCAATTCGGTATGAGTAATTGTCACATCATCATAAACACCGTGGATGAGTACGCCTGGAAAATCCTGTGGATATCCTTCTTCAAATGTACCCCGCACTCCTAACAACCCATTACCAAGCGTGAAAACAGTTTCTTTGTGATGTAACTGCGTCGGATTAAACTCCGTTTCAATAACGTTCCAGTCAGTATTGTCAATTAATTGCTGATTTTGCTGAGAATTGGAAGTGGACACGTTGAGCATGAGTAATAAAACCTATGTCTTGGGGCTGGGTAGAATGCGGTAAAATTAGGAGCAATCTTGAGCGCCGAGATTAAAGATAATCTGAACGCCAAAAAATACGCTTCTGATAACAGTAGCCTTTCAATTTTCATCTGTCTATAGTTAGATTTATTTAAAAATGCCAGTTATAACTCATAAATCTCAACTAGTTACGAATTGATTCAGTTTTTCATCAATTTGTTTGATATTTACAATTAACGCCAGACGCGATGAATCGCCGTCTCTACAAAGGATTAATTATTGTAGAGACGGCGATTTATCGCGTCTTTGTCTTTGTGATGAACGTTAGTCATATTTTGGCTGGTAAAATCTACAGGTGCAGTTAAGTAACGTTTTGTTCTTTTACCAGAAGTGGTATATTGGCACTTGACCCGACCGAGTACAAACTATGCATAAGCCCACAGGACAGCAAACTAGAGGTGTTGTACTCAGTACTATAGGACAGGAAGGGGGAGTGGGCAGATGAACAACAATACTGGGCAAGGTAGTGTTTTTTCCCTGTTTAAAGGCGTATCTCTAAGTGGCATCTTGGTAGCGTTGTTTGTGTTGCAAATCTTGCTAGCTGTGGGATTGACTGCATACTTATCAATCGGAAACGGGCAAAAGGCAGTCAATCAGGTAGTTAACGAATTACGTCATGAAGTTGGCAATCGAGTCGAGCAGAATTTACAAACTTACTTGGCAACTGGGCGTCAGCTACTAGGCAGTAATCAAAATGCGATTAACATGGGGTTGCTGAAGATAGAAAATCTGGCAACCTGGGAGTCATATTTAATAGAGCAGTTAAAGATTTTTCCAGAGGCGTTGGCAATAACTGCAAGCAATCAACAAGAATATTTAGCGGTGGAGAAGTTCAACGATCGCCAATTTTTACTCAGAAAAGCCGATAAGTCAACTGGGTACGACCTCTACACTTATATAATTGACTCTCAAGGTCAACGTACTCAATTACCAGAGGTGATTAAAAACTATGATGCGCGATCGCGTCCTGATTATCAAACAGCAGTTAGTGCCAAAAAATTCAGCTTTAGTCAGATTTTTACACCCCGCACTGAACCAACACTCTTAATTAGTGCTTCTGTTCCCATTTATAATTCCCAAGGCGAATTACTCGGAGTTAACAGCACTCTCACTCACTTATCACAAATTGGGGATTTGCTGCAAAACATTAAAGTTGGCAAGTCTGGGCAAATTTTTATTATCGAGCGATCGGGGCTATTAGTTGCAAGTTCTACAAACGAAGAACCATTCCGCTTCCAAAATCGTAAACTTATTAGATTAACAGCTTCCCAAAGCGGCAATTCTTTGACTCAAGCAACCGCTAAATACTTAGCAACTAAATTTAGTAACTTTGACCAAATTCAAGGTTTACAGCAACTAGATTTTTCCTGGGACGGCAAACGACAATTTTTAGAAGTTAGACCCTTTGAGGGCGAACCAAATGTCAATTGGTTGATAATAGTGGCTGTCCCCGAAGCAGACTTTATGGGACAAATTAATCGCAACATTCAAACTACAATTTTTCTTTGTTTAGGAGCGTTGGGACTAGCTATTATATTGGGGATTGTCACCGCTAGATGGGTTACTGTACCCATTTTGCACTTTAGTAGGGCGACAAAAGATTTAACTGATTTTACTAACAGCGACTCAGTGGTGAAAGTACAAGGAATTCAAGAACTAGAGATACTGGGCGGATCTTTAAATGAGGTGGCGCAGGATTTACGCAAAACCTTTACTGCACTGATTAGTAAAAATAAGGATTTAGAACTGCAAGTTCAACAGCAAACTCAAGAATTACAGCACGAGGTTGAAGAACGCATTAACAGCGAGCGAAAACAAAAACAGCATCATCAAGTACTTACAGAACTGGCAAATCACAAAGCGATTTATGAAGGAAATTTAGAAACAGCATTCAAAGCGATCGCCCAAAAAGCAGCCAATGCCTTAGAAGTAGAACGAGTCAGTGTGTGGTTATTCAATAGCGAGCGCACCAAGCTACAATGCATAAGTCTTTATGAACGTAGCAATCACAAATATTCGGCAGGTTTAGAACGCAACCTTGCAGATTATTTCATCTACTTTAAAGCCCTATTAGCTTCTGGTACTATTACCGTCTCCGACACTCGTACCGATCCACGGGTACAAGAATTATCCGATAAATTGCTCGAACCAAATAATATTGTATCTCTAATTGATACCATTGTTTGGGTTGGGGGCACAATGGTGGGAACAGTATTATTTGAACAGGTCGATATTCCCCGGAAATGGGAACTGAGTGAAGAAAACTTTGTGAGAGCGATCGCGGAAATTGTCACTCTAACTTTAGAAGTAGGCGATCGCCAACGCGCAGAATCGGCTCTACGTGAGGCTAAAGAAATCGCCGAAGTCGCAAATCGTGCTAGAAGCACCTTTTTAAGAAACATTAACCACGATCTGAGGACTCCTTTAAACTCAATTATGGGAATCACAGAGGCACTCAAAGAGCAAGTGTACGGCCCTGTCAATGAAGAACAGCGTCAGTCTTTAAATATGCTCGAATCTAGCAGTAAAAACTTACTAGAATTAATTAACCAAATCCTTGACTTTACCGATACAGAATCCAGCAAGATCGAACTGCAACTAGCTGCTACTTCGATTCAGGAAATATGTGACTTCTGCTTGAGTTTTGTCAAACATTTAGCCTTCCAGAAAAATATCCGGTTGACGGCACAAATACCTGAAGAACTCGAACTTATCCAAGTCGATGAGCGCCGCATTCGCCAAGTATTTATCAACTTATTAACTAACGCGATTAAGTTTACTAAAGAAGGAGGTGAAGTCTGGATTGAAGTTCAGCCAAGTTCTACCAATGAATATATCTTTATCAGCGTGGTAGATACTGGGATTGGGATGCTTTCCGATGACCTTTTTAAATTATTTCAACCTTTTGTCCAAGTTGAAACTGTTCCCGATCGTAGTTCTTCAGGTACGGGTTTAGGATTAGTAATGGTACAAAAAATTGTCGAGTTGCATGGTGGAACTGTCCACGCCGAAAGTCAGTTAGGCAAAGGTAGTCGATTTACTGTGAAGCTTCCTTGGAAAAAGTCAGGAGAATCGGGAGTTAGGGACTTGCAAATAAAAAATAATTAGGGCTTGCTGAAAAAGTCTTTTGGCTGGGGTAGGGAATAGAGGATAGTTTTATCCCTATTTTTTTGATTTTTGGTCATGTGATAAATAATAAACGCAATATTTTTCAGAATCATACCCCTTATGAATCAATACGGTTCAGTTAAGGGTTATTGGTGTAGGTAATTGGTCTTTGAAGACGCGATAAATCGCGTCTCTAGATGAGGGTTTTGGGCTTATCTGAACCGTATTGCCTTATGAATTGCACTTTACTTACGCAAAAATAGTCAAAAAGCTTAATTTATCGAACCACCAAGACACCATCGCGTAGCGTCTCGTTAGAGAAGAACGCCAATAATTTGTAGAGTTTGCGTAAGTCCTATACTTATATTCATTGGAAAAAACTAGATTTTCAAAAAATAGAATACGAGATACTTTAAATACCAACTCGCAAACCGTAGCGCTTAATGATGCCAAAGTACTAAATGTGATTAAACAACCACAAAATTCTTTTCGGTTAGTGACAATCCAATAGATAATTGTGCAAATTTTACCTGAGTAAACCCAGCCGCACTACCATCTTTGTCAAAGTAGAGTCCACCTGTAATATTGTCATAGATAAATCGTTGATTGCTTGTCGTTGCAGATGTTCCCAGGGTAAACTGATTTGCAGAAAGTGAACCTTTTGATAATCCGCCACCAAAACCAGTAGCTGATACCTGAATCACTTCATTGCTGGCGTTGAAGTCATCAAGTCTATCTACGCCTTCATTGTAACTATTGAAAATAAAGGTATCAGTACCAGCTCCTCCAATTAAGCTATCATTGCCATTGCCGCCTGTGAGGATATCATTGCCATTACCACCATAAAAGGTATTATTACCAGAGGCGTTAGAGGCACTAAGAGAATCATTGCCATCCCCCCCCCAGAGGAGATTAGCACCTGATGAATAATCAATAATCAAGTGCTCATCACCAGCACCACCGTCGAGCGTATTATTACCAGAGACAGTATAAACTTTGTAGAAAGAGTATAAGGAGTCTGACCCGGAGGCATTAAGAGAATCATTCCCATTGCCCCCAGAGAGTAGGTTATTGCCTGATGAATAGTTAATAACTAAGTTATCATCACCAGCCCCACCATTGAGGGTGCTATTCCCAGAGTTAGCATTGACAGCGAAATTGCCGCGGTAGTCGTCGTAGGAACCAGAGGCACTAAGAGAATCATTGCCATCACCACCATCCACCAGGCTACTACCCTTTAAATTGTTAGCATTTAAGTAATCGTTACCTGCACCGCCGTTGAGGGTGTCATTGCCATCTTTGCCAACGAGTGTATCGTTACCATTGCTCCCCACAATGTTATCGTTGTAGGGTGTGCCTATAATGTCTAATCGTTCAATATTCTTGTAGTTAAGCCGATTATTATTGTAGTTAAGCGGATTTGTACCTACTGTAATCGAGCCAATGTTAGTAGTAGCATTAAAAGTTGAAGTGATTCCATTAATAAGACTGGTATCCCAATAGATAGACTGCAATATATCGTCACCTGTCCCTCCATCTACAGTTGTAGTCACTAAGATAGACTGCAATGTATTGTCACCTGTCCCTCCATCTACAGTTGTAGTAAATAAGGAGTCAGTAAATTGGGTGTTGAACAAGAACGAGTCATTGCCATCGCCCCCACAGAACAGATTATTGCCTAATAAATATAAAGCATCGAAATTATCGTCACCAGCACCACCATCAAGGGTGTTATTGCCATATAAGTGAGAGTCGTTGTAGTTTCTAGAGATGGTGAAAGAATCATTGCCATCGTCACCAGAGAGCAGATTATCGCCTGGTGAAGAAACATCATAGAAAAGATCGTCACCAGCGCCACCGTTAAGGGTGTTATTGCCATCGGAAGAAAAATCCAAAGAATCATTGCCATCGCCACCACAGAGCAGATTATTGCCTAGTGAATTATCAACAGTCAAGCTATCATTACCAGCACCACCAATCAGAGAATTTTTGCCAGTACCACCAATCAGAGAATCATTACCAGTATCACCAATTAGAGAATTATTGCCAGTACCACCAACCAGAGAATCATTGCCAGTACCACCAACCAGAGAATCATCACCAGTACCACCAATTAGAGAATCATTGCCAGTACCACCAATTAGAGAATCATTGCCAGTACCACCAATTAGAGAATCATTGC
>NZ_JAVRCK010000003.1:23747-184667 GCF_034530815.1 Nostoc sp. DedSLP03 | reverse complement strand
CCAGTACCACCAATTAGAGAATCATTGCCAGTACCACCAATTAGAGAATCATTGCCAGTATCACCAATCAGAGAATCATTGCCAGTATCACCAATCAGAGAATCATTGCCAGTATCACCAATCAGAGAATCATTGCCAGCACCACCGCGGAGCAAGTCGTTGCCACTCAAGGCGTCGATGCGATCGTTCCCAGCTTGACCATTAATCACATCATTGGAGTTGTTAAAACCCGTAATGTTATTATTTAAGTCATTGAGGAAAGTGACAGTATTTTTGTTGAAAATGCTAGTTTGAGTGGAATTAGCATCAATTACATCAAAACTGTCGGCGATGCTGGTTTGCCCATCAAATAGGATATTGCCAAGTCGAGGTCGTGAAGAAGTTGCTGGCAGATTATCCAGATTTTCTAATTTGAAGTTTTGCAGAGTAACTTTGGGGTTAGCCAGATTTGCAAAGGTGATTTCTAAGTTGTTGCCTTGAGGAGTCAGTTGCAAGTTTCGGACAGTCAAGCCATTACCTGTAAATTTTAGTGTATCAACATTGGCAATCACTTCTGGCGATGGATTTGACCCAGTGCCTACACCACCAAAATCAGTGATGATGTCATTACCATCTTCAGAGTAAAAGATAAACTGATCTTGACCGCCGTTGCCCGTTAAGGTATCGCTACCAGCTAATCCATCGATGATGTTGTTGGCAACAGTGCCTACAAGAGTATCTGCACCAGGAGTTCCCGTAAAATTAAGCATATCTGTGACGCTACTGCCTACATTTGTTCCCCCAAATAAGACATAGCTTTGTCCAGCTTGAGTGTTACCGTTAGGGGAGGCAAAATATGCGCCAATAATCGCGTCATCAATGCCATCGTTGTTGATATCTCCCGCATTGCTGACTGACCAGCCTATTTGGTCATTAGGAGCAATACCGTTAATAGCGAAGCCGTTAGTGCCATTCAGCTCAGAAAGATTGAGAGTGCCGCCACTGCCGACATTTGTTCCCCCATACACTACATAGCTTTGCCCAGAATTAGTTATGCGGTTAGGAGAGGAATATGGTGCGCCAATAATCAGATCGTCAAAGCCATCATTGTTGAGGTCTCCCACATTGCTAACCGAGGTGCCAGAGCCTCCACCCCCAGTAATTCCTTTAATAATAAAACCATTACTGCCATTAAGGGACGAGAGGTTAAAGTTACCACTATTCCCGACATTTGTCCCTCCAAACACCACATAGCTTTGCCCAACCAAAGTACTCGAGTCTAAAAAATCACCAGCATCACCATTGAGGGTGACACTTGGTGCCCCAATAATCAGGTCGTCAATGCCATCACCGTTAATGTCTCCTGCACTGCTGCTTGAAAAACCTCCATTAGGAGCAACATTAATGCCATTAATAGTGAAACCATTAGTGCCATTGAGGAACGAGAGGTTAAAGTTACCACTACTTCCGACATTTCTCCCCCCAAATACTACAGAAGCTTGAAATACTACAGAAGCTTGCACCCCACCTTGTCCTGTATTGGGGTAGGGAATAAATTTTGCAAAAATCAGGTCGTCAATGCCATCGTTGTTAATATCCCCGACTTTCTTGCCGAATGAGGCGTTAATTAAAAAGCCATCAGTGCTATTGCTATTAGGGGACGAGAGGTTGAGAGTGCCGCTACTGCCTAAATTTTTTCGCCCAAAAAGTACATAACTTTGATCCGTGTCATCTGCTTCAAGAATCAGGTCGTCAATGCCATCACCGTTAATGTCCCCTGCATCGCTCCCGCTGCCAAAGTTAGTAATTAAAAAGCCATTAGTGCCATTTAGAGAAGAGAGGTTGAGAGTGCCGCTACTACTCACATTTGTCCCTCCAAACACCACATAGCTTTGCCCAGTATAATAATTACTGTTGTCATTCCGAAAGGCAGTCGGTGCCCCAATAATCAGATCGTCGATGCCATCGTTATTAATATCCCCTGCATTGCTGACAGAACTGCCTGAACGTTCAAACTCACCAATGCCGTTAATTGCAAAACCATTAGTACCATTCAGAGAGGAGGGGTCAAAAGTACCGCTATTGGCTACATTCGTCCCTCCAAACAGCACGTAGCTTTGTCCAGCAAAAGTATTGTTATTGGGCGATGCAGGCGGTGCCCCAATAATCAGGTCGTCGATGCCATCGTTGTTAATGTCCCCCGCATAGCTGACGGAACTACCTAACTCGTCATAAGCAGCAATACCGTTGATAATGAAGCCATTGCTAGCATTGAGGTCAGAGAGATTAAATGATGAATTAGCCATAATTTTGTCCTGTTTTTGTTGTGACCGAGAAACTAATAAGTGGTGTAGTTCAATTGATATCCCCACACTTACCGTCTCCCTGCCTATAATTACAAAACCAGTCAAATGATAGCGGTTTTTCGATGTCAGCTAGTCTATTTATTTTACCTTTATGAAAATATCATAAAAAGTTACAAGTCCCTTGCAACTATGCTGAGGGCAGAAGGGAGAAAAAGTACAAACATTGCTCCTTGTTATTTTCAACCATTTTTGGTGGCGAACTGTACTAAGCTATGTGACGATAAGTATTAAACGGTAAACCAGTGCGCTGCTTGACATCAATCAACGATTTGTACTCACCTCGTTGCTGCCTTTCGGCTACAATTTGCTCTGCGATCGCACCATCTAATCCACAGGTAATCAATTCATCAGTTGAATATGTGTTTAATCGTTTCCAAGAACAATCAGCTTCTTTTTTGTAGTTGTAGCTAAAAGTAATCAGTGGTGTAATTCGATCTACTTGCTTTTCCGGAATTCCGGCTATTTCGATTAACTCTTCTACATGAGTGAAAACATATCCCTCATTCATCAATGATTCGATGTTATTTGCATAAACTATCGGTAGTCCTAAATAGTTAACTAGTTCATGTTTTGAGCATTCATTAATATCTACTTTCTCACGAGTATTTGCAACTAACTTTGCCAACTCTTGTTCTTCGGGAATTGGTAAATTCTTTGGATAAGTTTTGATTAAATAAAATTTCTTGAGATAGAAGGCAATGCTAATTTGAGCTATCCAGGGCGCAAATGCTAAACTATTAGCTGATAAAGCTAAAGCTAATATAGAGATGCTAATACCTAGAACAACCCAAGTTTTAGTCTTGGATTTATAACCTGCATAGACAATCGCAAATCCCCCTAATGTCGGAATTAATGATAACCACACCCAAGCAGGAGTTTGTTGAAACCAAGATTTAGATTGTGACATCATAAATCGACTAATATTTTTAATTTACAAAGATTTCAGAAGCTTTTGGCGCTTTTCTTCATACTCTTCTGCGGTAATTATCCCAGAATCAAAAAGATTTTTTAAATCAGCTAGCGCACTGGTTGCATCTTTTGCAGAGACTGCTCCACCTGTGCTTGCAATAACTTGATTATATTTTGTATTGAATTCGGTATCTGACATCAAAACTAAGACGAAGAATTCAACAAAGGCTATTAAAGATGGAATACAAGTCCAAAAAAACAATAAGTACAAAATACCTGCTACATTTTCTCCTAAATAAAATTTGTGGATTCCCAGCCACCCGCCAAAAAAGCAAAGTATAATTGCTGTAGATTTAGTCTTCATAACATTTACTTCCTTAATTAACTCTAATAAATATCTATTGGCATATAATACAACACAATTTTTTGACCTTCTTTGGTTATTTATCTGGTTTATTAGTGAATTTGTCCGTCAAAAAATAAATAGCGATTATACATAGCTGAGATTCCATTAAGACTAAATATCCTTTAACTATATAGTTTAAATCTAGGTTGGAAGTGAAATAAAAAATCAGAGAACCAATTGCTAGATATGGAATTAAACGCAGCCGATCGAATTTAAGTTTTAGTCTTTCGTTATTTAAGTTGCTCATCAGTAGATAAAGTTATATTGAACAAGAGTTGCTTATCAACAATTAAGCAGTTATTTACAAATTTGTTTGGTTTAACAGATATTAACTGCTATTTAAAGCTAATCTTAGTTAATTTCTATCTGTTAAACCTCACGAATTTTACCGAGTTTGCTTACAGTTACATCAATAGACTTACGTAAAGTTTCTGATGACTAAAGTTAAAATGCACAGCATAAAAATCACTGAAGTTTTGCTTTCTTTCCTTTTCTAGACAACAAAACAATGCAACATTCAAGCATGACAAATTGCAAGTTTGCTAAAAACAAGCTTTGTTTCAGTAGCAGCAGACTTTAATCTCAGGGCGCTTTTATGCAGTTGTAGCATCCTTAATAACTGCTTCCTCTAAAGTCGATTTCAAGCGGGTTGCTCTGCTTTTACGGATGCGATCGCTTTTGCGAACACCACCCGCCATCTGATATTCATAGCTATCTTTGCCGTACTTAAAAGCAACTCCCAGGAGCATTTTTTCACTCAGATCGCTCAGAGTTTTTTCCAACTCTTTCATCTCACTTTTATAAGAATCAATTACAGCCAGAGTGGTATTATAAGCATCTATTTTACTGCGGTACTGCTGAATTACTTGTGCCACATTTTGCAAGTTGCGAGCATCCCCAAAATCCATGCTGGGATCGATTGCTTTGAGTCCAGCGATTCTCAATTCAGCTTTTTCTAGAACGCGATATGTACGCTTTTGACGAGGCATAATTATGTTCTTTTTATGGTGTTCTAGAGCTAGCTTGCCTTACTAAAGCTTAATTTTGGTTGGGTAGAATCCACAATATTTTGTATTTATTATACCAATATACTCAGTAATGTTAACTAAAGCTATGATGTTTGTAACGAAAATCGTAGTGATAGTAACTAAATTTGTAAAATTGTAACGAAAATTATGATTTTTGTAACGAAAATCGTAGTGATGGTAACTAAACTCGTTATTTTAGTCACAAATTTGTCAGATTGTCACAAAAATTGTAGTGATTGGTAATTAAACACAGCTTCAGCCAAGCGATCGCTCTTGTGCCACTGTTAAACATCCTTAATTTCATCCTGGCATATCTCAACGAACTTAACTGCGATCGCTTAGAAATTTAACCAGATAATCCAACTTCTCAAGAGATATCAAAGCTATAACTTATTAATCCCTAAAATAGTAAAAATCATTGACACCCTAAGTATATACGCAATAAAATTATTCTAGTTGAACCTAAAAATAGAGTTAATCAAAATACTTTTCCCAGAGAATAATAGACGAGCAATATTAAAAATAATTTGGAGCGAGCAAATGAACGCCAAAATTATTGCTTTCTTGGGGATTACGGCAGCCTTTGTAAGCTTAGGAAGCCAAGTCTACGCTCAATCACCAGCATCAAACTCAAATCCCGGACAATATCGATTAAGTGGTGATTCTCTACTTGGAATCGATCGGAAAACTGCCCAAGATGACTTTAGAAGTTTTTTTGAGCAAACTAATCCAGCAAGCCTTTCCAACAATAATAGAAGAGAAAATAAAACTCCAGCCCAAATTCGCTTTAACGAATCATTATCACAGCCAGACACTTCAGTTTTCTTAACACCGGCTCAGTCAGGCAGTGACAATGATGGATTGCAAGTACAGTTAGATATCGGGAGAAAATAAGCAGGGATAAAAGCTGACAGTGTAGTTTTAATTAATTATGCGTTGGTCAAAATCCTTGCTAATATAGCAATCCTAAATCATTCGTAAGACAAAACCAAGGACAAATGACCAATTGACTTAGGACAGTCAACACCAAAATTCTCACAAATTAAATAGGATTGCTATAGTCTGTTAAGTTTAAATTAGTAAGGTCAACAAGTTCGTAGTAAACACTAAAGTGCTTACTACGAACTTTTCATTACTAGGTTAGACATTGTACTAAGCACAACTTAGAAATTATTTCCACACCATTTTCACTCTTACTATTTTTACTTAAATCAAAATAGCTTGATTAGAAAATATCGCTCAGACAATCGCAGTTTTAACCGCTTGTACAGCCTCCTCTAAGAGAATAAAGTTTTACACCTGACTGAGTCGATAATTATGCAATCGTTTTGCAGTAAAATTAATCGTCAAGATCAGAGGAGAGCTTTGCGATCGCTCGTGCGATCGTTGTGTAACACGTTTACAGATGAGAACCGGCTCATGTTGTTTTGTCATGTAACCTTGTAATCATGGACAAACTGTGATTTTTACTCTCTTTTAGTGGTAATTTGGCAGAAAAGCAAACGCTCTAGCTGTTGACAGTATCAAATAAACGGCAAATTAAGCGTGGACGGGTTGGTGTAGCGCATCGTACACCTACGGGGAAGCAAGCTATGGGTAGCGTCTTGTAGAGAAAGTATCGCCACTTCCAGATTTTAATTGTCACAGTTACTCCCAGATTCTGCTAATTATTGTTAACTTAAAAGGATGATAATTAATGCTGAACTCCTACTGCAATATCAACGCTGTAAACGCCGACCTTTTCTAGATATCCACGGTGACACAAGTCAGCGCGATGCTCCCAATGAGTTGCTACGAAAACTGCAACAGGACAAAATCGCTCATCAGTTGAGTGCTTTGGCACAGATGACTTATTACCAACCAGATTATGCTTATGGAAACTGGGAAAAAGGAGAGAAAGCAACTTTAGAATTGATGCAGCGTGGGGTTGAGTACATCTATAAAGGAGTACTGTTAGCAACTTATTCGGAAGCAGACACCCTGCTAAGTCGTCCAGATTTACTTGTGAAACAGCCGGGACAATCAAATTTTGGAGATTGGATCTACGTCCCAGCTAGTATTGAACTGGGTAAGCGCCCTAAGCAAGAATATCAAGTTGTTGCTGCATTTCATGCCCAAGTGTTGGCAACAGTGCAGGGAGTTGCACCTGCAACAGCTTTGCTCATATTGCGAACCAAAAATACAAATTATGCAGTGGATCTGTGCAAATGGACACCACGGATGCAGCAGACTTTGGAAGAGTTTATTCAAGTATTAAAGTTACCGAATCCGCCAGAGGTATTTATTTCTCGCCAAAAGTGCAATTTTTGCCATTGGTATAGTGAATGTTATGCGATCGCTCAATCTGAAAAACATCTCTCACTGCTACCAGGTGTAACACCGCTGCGCTACACTCAACTCCAAGCCTTAGACATTACCACACTGGAATCTCTTGCTAACACCAGTCCCAGCAGCTTAGAAAAGTTACTTGGTTTTGACAGCGAAGTAGCGCCTAAATTGGTAGTACAAGCTCAATCTGCATTAGAAAAACGACCGTTGATTCTACCATATCCGCTACCAACAGAAGATATTACATTTACAGCGCCCATAGAGCTTTATTTTGATATTGAAGCCCAGCCAGACTTAGATTTAGATTATCTTTTAGGGGTTTTGGTTGTTAATAGACAAACTAATACAGAACAATTTTATTCCTTTTTAGCAGATAAACCGGAAGACGAAGAATTAGTTTGGCAGCAATTTTTGGATTTAGTTTGGCAATATCCCGAAGCGCCAATTTATCATTTTTGTGTCTACGAGTTTGATACAGTCAAACGGTTGGCAAAACTTTACGGCACTCCACATTCTTTAGTGCGTCCTGTACTGAATCGATTTGTGGATGTGTATGAGCAATTAACCCAAAGTGTAGCATTGCCCGTAGAAAGCTATGCTTTGAAAGCGATCGCTCGTTGGATAGGATTTGAGTGGCGTGATAAAGAAGCCAGTGGTGCCAAGTGTATTTACTGGTATGATCGATGGTTAGAAACAGGCGATCGCACTTTACTAGAAATTATCCAACGCTACAACGAAGATGACTGCCGCGCCACCCATAAAGTGAAAGATTGGCTTGTCAACTTTTTCCAAAGTGAATATGATTTACGATTAGCTTAAGTAATTTATTATTTTTTCAAGGTTTTCAAATTCAAATACTTTTTGAAAAATCTAAGTACAAGAAACATCTGCTCAGACTTGTCACCAAGTTAATAAACATAATTTATTGGAATTTTCCGGCTTGTATCTGTTAAATTGTTTATTTAGTTGATATTATTTGTAGGGATGTATAAGTATCCATTCCTCAAAATATTAATTTAATAAAAATTTATGCAGATAATTAAAAAAATATTCGTATTTCCACGAATTATTTACTTTTTGATTCCAATTATAATTATTACCCTTGTATTCACAAACTTTCCTTCAAATAGTATTGAAATTAGTAGTATAGATTTTATTGGAGAAGCAACCTTACAAAAAGGTTTAATATTTAAAGAAACTGAAGTAGGAGGTTTATCTGCAATTACATATAATGCCAAAAACAACCTTTATTACGCTATTTCAGATGACCGGGGACAAAAAGCTGCCGCTCGTTTCTACACATTAAAAATCGATTTGAACAAAGGTTTGCTAGAAAAAGATGGAATTATTCCAGTCAGCGTTACTACATTATTAAATGAAAATGGTCAAACATTTCGTCCTGGTGAAACTGATACAGAAGGTATTGCATTAACTAATAAAGCAACTGTGTTTGTATCTTCTGAAGGCGATGCTGCAAAATTAATTAATCCTTTTATTAAAGAGTTCTCACTATCTTCTAGTATAGAAATTGCAACACTTTCTATACCAAACAAATTTTTACCAGATAAAAGTAATCAAAAAGGTATCCGCAACAATTTGGCTTTTGAAAGCCTCACCATCACACCCGATAATAAGCATCTATTCACCGCCACCGAAAATGCTCTAATTCAAGATGGTGTCGCAGCAAAACCTAATATTGGTAGTCCTTGCAGGATTTTACAATACAACTTGCTCAACAAGCAACCCGAAAAAGAATTTCTTTACCAAACTGAATCAGTTACACCATTTTTAAATCTAATTGGCAAATTCGCTAGTGGATTACCCGATTTACTAGCTCTTGATAATCAAGGACACTTTTTAAGTTTAGAAAGGTCTTTTACTGGTTTAGGATTTGCTATTTATCTGTTTCAGGTTTCGTTAGAAAAAGCCGATGATATTCATAATATTGATAGCCTTTTAGCAATTGATTTCAAAAATATTAAATCAGTTAAGAAAAAACTGTTGTTAGATTTGAGAAAACTAGATGTACTGCTAGACAACATCGAAGGCTTAACTCTTGGCCCAAAACTACCAAATGGTCAACAATCATTAATTCTCATCAGTGATAATAATTTTAACTCCCTACAACGCACCCAGATACTAGCCTTTCAACTTAAAATTGAAAATCCCTTCATTAGATTATTACGCCGGGTACTCCCAAATTTTAAGCTTTAATTGTACAGAAATAAAGCTGCTTAGGCGCAGCCCGTCATAAACATTGCAACTTGACTGCTATTTAGTTATTTCTGATTATTCCTGTGTATTCACTGAATATACTAGGTAAGTTTATCTAGGTTATTTATAGTTTACGTGTAATTTCTCAACCGTACTCCTTAATAAATATGTTACACAATGTTTAGTAGCTTTTGCAGAGGGCTTAAGCATATTTACAGCATATAATTAATTTTCTCAAAATTCGGACATCTCTTAGATTTGAATTTAATAATTAGCTAGACTTATTAAAGTATTTTGCTAATAACATTTTTTATAAATGATTTTTATGCCAGAAAATAAAATTGAGAGTATGGTAGGGCAAAAGGCAGAAATAGACGATTACATCGGACATTTTTTAAACAATCGCTATTTAATCAGAGATTTGATTGGCAAAGGGGGGATGGGTAGAGTTTATCTAGCAGAAGATACTGCTAAAGGCGGTATGCCGATCGCAATCAAAATCTTATCACTTAGTTTGTCAAACCAACAAATGTCCCAACGTTTTGCCAGAGAGATTTTTATTGGCGCTCAATTGGGTCGCAAAAGTAAACATATTGTTCGCATTTTAAGTTATGGAGTTACTGAGGATAAAACTCCATTTTATGTAATGGAATATCTCCAAGGAAAAAATCTCAAACAAATTCTGAAAATTCAGCCTTTAACAATATCGAAGTTTTTAGAAATTTGTAATCAAATTTGTTTAGGCTTACAATGTGCCCACCAAGGTATCAGCCTTAAAGGAGAAATTTACCCTATTGTTCACAGAGATATTAAACCAGAAAATATATTTATTGCTGAAGATAGTAAAAAAGGTGAAATTGTTAAAATACTAGATTTTGGTATTGCTAAGTTTTTAACAGAGCGAAGTGGAATGACTCTAACAGATTCTTTTATTGGCAGTTTGCCTTACTGTTCTCCAGAACATATGGAAGGGCGGAAACTGCTAGATGTCCGCTCTGATATTTATAGTTTGGGAGTATTAATGTTTGAAATGCTGACAGGTAAACATCCATTTCAAACAAAAAGTAACTCCTTTGGTACTTGGTATCAAGCCCATCGATTTCAAATGCCACCTACAGTTGAAGAAGTAAATCCACAAGTTAAAATACCAGAAATATTAGAAAAAATATTAATGACTTGTTTAGCTAAAGAAGTAAGCGATCGCCCTCAGAATATCAACCAAATATTAGAAGATTTAGAAAAAGTAAGTGTTCAAGTTAATAATGTTATTTCTAGCAGTAGCACAGACATTATTAAAGTTTCGCTTCCAGTTCAATTAGTACCCGCAACTTTACTATCAGAAAAAGAGTGCTTGCAGAAAAATTGGCCTAAAAATAAACCAATTGCACCAATTGGTTTTCCCCATTTACTACAGACTTCTCAAAGACCTATACCAACTTTTTGGGCAATGTTACCCAAACAAGAGATTGCAAAATTTTTGGATAAAATACATAGCACTGAATTTATTAGTAAAATGAATGTATATCCGATGCTAATGTGGTTAACAGTGCTATATGATGCCCAACCTTCTACGACTAAGTGGCTACCTTATTTTCTGGATTTAAAAGATAACAAGAGTCAAAATATAGCACGTAGTTTAGCAGAAGTAGGCTACTATCATTTACTATTTTTCCCCTTAGAAGAGCCAACTCATTGCTCTCATGTAACGACTTTAAATCTCACAGCTAAACAGCGTCAGCAACTTTTAGATTGGTTAGATATGAGCCAACAGTCAAAAGAATTGATTTTGCCTGGTCAAGCCAAAAATATTCTAAAAGCAGAGTACGAAAAGCTGAAGTTAGACATATTACGAAACTTAGCCACACATCAAAAATCTGAGACAGAAGTTTTAAAAACTTGGATAAATAAATTTTTGGAAATGTTTTTGAAAATGCTATTACGTCGTTGAAATTTTGCTAGCAAAATCAAAATACTTGCCACCATTAACTAAGAATATTTTTATGTATTTATTGCTAACTTTCAATGGACTCAGCATCAGAGGTGAACAAAGTGAATCAGAGGTTATCTACATCTCCTAGTAGTACGGGCTTGCTTGCCAATCGTTATCAACTCAAGCAATTAATTGGCAGCGGTGGCATGGGTGAAGTTTTTTTAGCAAATGATGTTTTGTTAGGAGGTATACCAGTTGCTATTAAGTTTTTGACTCAAACTGTTGTTAATACCAAGATGCAACAAGACTTTGCTCGTGAAGCTTTAATGAGTGCAGCCTTGAGTCAAAAGAGCGTACATATAGTGCGGGCGTATGATTATGGTGTGAATGAGAAAGGAAAACCATATTACGTCATGGAATATTTATGTGGTAAGAGTTTAAAGGATTTAATTCCGCTATCTCTGTCCATGTTTTTGACTCTCTCTCGCCAAATTTGTTTGGGCTTACAGTGTGCTCATCAAGGAATTAACATTGATGGCAAAATTTGTCCGTTGGTTCATCGAGATATCAAGCCCGCTAATATATTAGTTATTCCCGATCCGATATTGGGCCAGTTAGTTAAAATTCTTGATTTTGGTATTGCTAGATTTTTGAATTATGCATCAACAGCTAGTACAAGTAGCGGATTTAATGGCACTTTACCCTACTGTTCTCCAGAACAACTAGATGGAGAAAAATTAGATAGTCGCTCTGATATTTATAGTCTGGGTGTGATGATGTTTGAGATGCTCACAGGCAAAAAACCTTGGCAAACAGAAACTGATTACTTTGGCGCTTGGTATAAAGCACATCATTTTGAAGCACCAAAAACGATCGCAGATGTTAAACCTACTATTAAAATACCTCAAAAGTTAAATAATTTAATTATGGCTTGTCTGGCGAAAAAAGCAAGCGATCGCCCTCAAAATATCGCTGAAATTTTACAAGTTTTAAATAGTCTAGAACATTCTAATTGTCCCACTTTACCTACAAACTTCACCTTTAAATCTCCCTTAAATTCTGCATTACCAATCACTGTAGAACAAAGCTATCGGCAACTTTTGTGGCCTCAAAATAAACCAATTCAAGAAATTGTTTTTCCCCAGCTTCTAGACACTCCCCAAGGATCTATAACAGCGCTATGGTTGATGTTGTCTAAACAAGAAATTAAAAACTATGCGGTTTCTACCCGTTATAACCAGTTTGTCTTTGCAACATCCCCTCACCCAATGTTGTTGTGGGTAACTGTACTTTATAATCAGCAATTCGCTCCTAAGTGGCTACCGTGCTACTTAGATATGCAAAATCCCCAAAATCTCAGAATGGTAAGTTTTCTGGCTGAAAATGAACAGTATCCTTTGATTTTCTTTACTCTGGAAGCACCACATTCCTGCATCAAGGTTCTCAGCAGTCGCATTGAGCCAACTCAGCGGCAAATGTTAAAAACTTGGGTGCAACAAAGCCATAGGCTACCACCCACTTCTCAACCCCAATTGAGCAAACAGCTATTGAAACAGCAGTATAAACAAATGCAATCCCGAATATTGCAGCATCTGGAATCAGAGCCACAGGTTGTGTTATCACGGTCTACTTAACGTATAATTTGCATTTTGTATATACGGAACAAAAATTATTAATAATTCCTGACTCCGAAACACTTGACAAGTAGAAAAAAAATAGTGATAATAGCAAAGTTGCCAAACAAGGGACTGTAGTTCAATTGGTTAGAGCACCGCCCTGTCACGGCGGAAGTTGCGGGTTCGAGCCCCGTCAGTCCCGTTCTAAATTTATGAGTAGCGAATAACTTAAACTTAGGTGATATTAGATTCTGAATTACCCAAAGAGGTTGACTCAGGATTCAAGATTTAAATATAAGCTACATTTATCATGCTTTGCGAAAGAGAGAATTAACTGTGACTGTTAGAGTCCGTATTGCGCCGAGTCCAACCGGAAATTTACATATTGGTACAGCTAGAACTGCTGTATTCAACTGGTTATTTGCCCGTCACCACGGCGGTAAATTTATACTGCGAATAGAAGATACAGATTTAGAGCGATCGCGTCCCGAATACACCGACAATATTCTGGAAGGACTGCGTTGGCTAGGACTGAACTGGGATGAAGGGCCATTTTTCCAATCCCAACGCCTGGATCTTTATAAAGAAGCAGTAGAAAAACTGCTAGATCGAGGATTAGCCTATCGCTGCTACACCACTTCAGAAGAACTAGAGGCGCTCCGAGAAGCCCAAAAAGCTAGAGGTGAAGCTCCCCGCTATGACAACCGTCACCGCAACCTCACCCCAGAACAACGCGCCGCTTTTGAAGCAGAAGGTCGTTCTTTTGTAATTCGTTTCAAAATCGAAGATGAGCGGGAAATTGTTTGGAACGACCTAGTAAGGGGAAAGATGTCTTGGCGAGGTAGCGATTTAGGTGGTGATATGGTCATCGCCCGTGCCTCAGAAGAGGGTAGCGGTCAACCTTTATACAACTTTGTTGTTGTCGTGGATGACATCGATATGCAAATCACCCACGTCATCCGCGGAGAAGACCACATCGCCAACACCGCCAAACAAATTCTGCTGTATGAAGCGATGGGTGCAAAAATTCCAGAGTTTTCCCATACGCCATTAATTTTGAATATGGAAGGGCGCAAGCTTTCTAAACGAGATGGCGTCACTTCCATTTCTGACTTTCAGAAAATGGGCTTTACTGCTGAAGGTTTGGTAAATTACATGACATTGCTGGGTTGGTCGCCACCAGATTCGACACAAGAAATATTTACCTTAGAAACAGCAGCCAAAGAATTTGGCTTTGAGCGCGTCAATAAAGCAGGTGCAAAATTTGACTGGGACAAGCTGGATTGGTTGAACAGTCAGTATATTCACAGCACGCCAGTAGATAAACTCACAGATTTACTCATCCCCTATTGGGAAGCGGCTGGTTATAAATTTGATGGTGGACGCGATCGCCCCTGGTTAGAACAGCTAGTAACTCTAATTAGCCAGAGTTTGACTCGCCTGGTAGATGCAGTAGCTCAAAGCCAACTGTTTTTTAGCGATACAGTTGAATTTAGCGATGAAGGCAGTACACAACTCAAGCAAGAAGGTTCGACTGCTGTTCTTGAAGCAATTGTCACAGCTTTAGAAAATCAGCCGCAACTGTCAGAAGCCGCCGCCCAGGAGATTATTAAACAAGTGGTCAAAGAGCAAAAAGTCAAAAAAGGCTTAGTAATGCGATCGCTCCGAGCAGCTTTAACTGGAGATGTTCATGGCCCCGACTTAATCCAATCTTGGTTACTACTAAATCAGATTGGTTTAGATAAACCGCGCTTGAGTCGGGCTATAACGGAAGCTAAGTAGCGATTACTTGCAGATTTTAGAAATATTTGAGATTTTAGGGGCGCACAAATGTGTGCCCCTATCCATTAGGTAGGCAACTAAAAGAACAAGAAATCATTGACTAATTACTAATGAATTATCCCCAATTCTAAATCTAAAATAGTTAGTCAATTATCCTCATGTTGGGAACTTGGTGTGTAAAATTCATGTCTTCAAAAACACTTAGAAGCGAACGTAATTACAATGCCGACAACAGCGCTCAATAGAGGGATGAGATTATCGTTCATGATAGTTACGCTCTTCATCACATCAACAGTTAATACTGCGGTTGATGCTCAGGAAGCGCCAACGATATTTGGAGATGTCACCCTTAGCCCTCAGTTTTCCCCAGACCCCCTGACAGTTCGCGGGATGAGTGGTGGCTCAATATCTGGGAGTCAAGTAGGTGGGAGAAGCGAAACAGCTACTGGCCCTTGTACGGGATTTGTGGATGAAACACCAGACCACACATTAGCGTTAACAAGTAAATTTGACTACCTAAAGCTGCAAGTGCAAAGTCCTGAAGACACCACCATGATTATTAAAGGGCCCGGTGGTACTTGGTGCAATGACGATTTTGATGGCAAAAATGCTGGCATTGTTGGTGAATGGCTAGCTGGAAGTTACCAAATTTGGGTTGGTTCCTACGAAAAAGGCAAGTATCTCCCTTACACTCTAAAAATTACAGAAGTAAAGTAGGGCATGGGGCATGGGGCATGGAGAAGAGACAAGGTAGACAAGGAAGAGGGGGAGATAAAGGAGAGGCTTGTTCAATAGACCTCTTGCAAAAGTGCTTTTTGCAAGAGAGGGGAAAAGGGACTCATGTTAAAGGGGAAAGGGAAAATAACAAACCTTTCCCCTTTCCCCCGCCCCTTATCCTCTTCTTGGGGCCCCACCTTCCCCTTTTCTCGACTTTTGCCAAGAAGTCTAATAATTCCCCCTTGTCCCCTTGTCTCCCTAGTCCCCAGTCTCCACAATCATTATTGAGAGCGGCTTGAACGATACAAGGAGCATTCTGGAGAAATTCTCTCTGTCTTTGCATCGCGTTGCACTCCCTTTTCTCGTGCGATATTGTATTAAAATTAAGTTAACTTTGATTAAGATTCTTGTTGGCATCGCCATAATGCTCTAATCGCTTTATGGCAGTGCATCTAACAGATCGAATTAAACAAAATGGATTTATAAACATCCGTTTAACAGCTTAAAGTGACAGAGTGATTGAACTTAGGTTACTAGAGCTAACGAGTTGTATAGGCATCTAGAGGCAAATTAAAATGAAATTCTCTTGGAAAGTCGTAGCACTCTGGACGTTGCCGGCTTTGGTAATTGGCTTTTTCTTCTGGCAAGGGGCGTTTGCAGGCGCACCTGCTGACATGAGTAAGAATACAGCTAATACCCGCATGACTTACGGTCGCTTTCTAGAATACTTGGACAGCGATCGCGTCAACAGTGTGGATCTTTACGAAGGCGGTAGGACAGCAATTATAGAAGCCCGCGATCCAGACCTGGAAAATCATGTCCAAAGGTGGCGTGTGGATTTGCCTGTTAACGCTCCTGAGTTAATTAGCAAGCTCAAAGAAAAAGCCATTAGTTTTGATGCTCACCCGATGCGCAATGATGGTGCAATTTGGGGATTGTTGGGCAATCTCATCTTTCCAGTTTTATTGATTACTGGGTTGTTCTTTTTGTTCCGGCGTTCTAGCAACCTTCCCGGCGGCCCAGGTCAAGCAATGAACTTTGGCAAATCTAAAGCGCGTTTCCAAATGGAGGCAAAAACCGGCGTCAAATTTGACGACGTAGCTGGAATCGAAGAAGCTAAAGAAGAATTGCAAGAAGTCGTCACCTTCCTGAAGCAGCCAGAAAGATTTACGGCTGTAGGCGCACGGATTCCCAAGGGAGTGCTATTAGTTGGACCTCCTGGAACTGGTAAAACTTTACTCGCAAAAGCGATCGCAGGTGAAGCAGGCGTACCTTTCTTCAGTATTTCCGGTTCGGAATTTGTGGAAATGTTCGTTGGTGTGGGTGCATCCCGCGTCCGCGACTTGTTCAAGAAAGCTAAAGACAATGCCCCTTGTATTATCTTCATCGATGAAATCGACGCCGTAGGACGGCAACGGGGCGCTGGTATCGGCGGCGGTAACGACGAGAGAGAGCAAACCCTCAACCAATTGCTCACCGAAATGGACGGGTTTGAAGGTAACACAGGCATCATTATTATTGCTGCTACCAACCGTCCCGATGTACTAGACTCAGCTTTGTTGCGTCCCGGTCGCTTTGACCGCCAAGTAACAGTTGATGCACCCGATATCAAAGGGCGTTTGGAAATCTTACAAGTCCATGCGCGAAATAAGAAACTAGACCCTAGCGTATCTTTAGATGCGATCGCTCGCCGCACTCCTGGATTTACTGGTGCTGACTTAGCAAACTTACTCAACGAAGCAGCAATTTTGACTGCGAGAAGACGCAAAGAAGCCATCACCCTCCGCGAAATTGATGATGCGGTGGATCGGGTAGTTGCAGGGATGGAAGGTACTCCATTGGTAGATAGCAAGAGCAAGCGCTTAATTGCTTACCACGAAATTGGACACGCCTTAGTTGGGACTTTGTTAAAAGACCATGACCCAGTACAGAAAGTTACCTTAATTCCACGGGGACAAGCACAGGGTTTAACTTGGTTTACGCCCAATGAAGAACAAGGGTTAATTTCTCGTTCTCAACTCAAAGCAAGAATTACTGGTGCTTTGGGTGGTCGCGCTGCTGAAGAGGTGATTTTTGGCGCTGCGGAAGTTACCACTGGCGCTGGTGGAGACTTGCAGCAGTTATCGGGAATGGCGCGGCAAATGGTGACTCGGTTCGGGATGTCCGACTTAGGTCCACTGTCATTAGAAAGCCAGCAGGGAGAAGTATTCTTGGGTCGTGACTGGACAACCCGATCTGAGTATTCTGAATCTATTGCTTCCCGCATTGATGGACAAGTCAAAGAAATTGTTGAGCAGTGCTACGATAATGCTAAGAAGATCATCCGTGACCATCGCACTGTCACCGATCGCTTAGTAGATTTGCTCATTGAAAAAGAAACCATTGACGGCGAAGAATTCCGCCAGATTGTAGCTGAGTACACTGAAGTACCTGAGAAGCAACAGTACGTACCGCAACTATAATATTTGACTCAATTCCAGATAGTAGCTGGAATTGAGTAAAGTGACAAAAAATAAAATGAGGATGGTATACTCCACCCTCATTTTTTTGCGTTTTTTCAGTGTTAGAAAGTTTCTAATTTTAAAATTCTCAAAATTTATGAACCCATAAACTCTATAACAAACCTTGTTTTTTCAACTTAGCTAGGGCATCTTCCGCAGCAGCTTTTTCAGCCTCTTTTTTATTGCGTCCCTTACCTTCTCCATAAATCTTTTCATCTACCAATACTTTGGCGATGAATTCTGGCGCATGAGAAGGGCCTCCTATTTGGTCTGTGAAATATTTGGGGGGATTTGGAGTAACATTGCGTTGCACCCATTCTTGAAAGCGATTTTTTGAATCTACATTAGAACGAGATACAATTATATGCTTAGGATCTACAGAATCAAATAGTGGTTCTATAATTTCGCGAACTGTTTCGATATTGGACTGATTATCCAAATAGTAAGCACCAAGAACTGCTTCAAAGGTACTACTGAGCAAATTAGGATTTTGGTAGCCTCCATCTCGAATTGCGCCTTTTCCTAACCGCATTCTAAAGTCTAAACCCACTTCCTCAGCGAATTTTGCTAATTGCTTTTCATCTACAAGCGCCGAACGCCGCCGGGTTAATTCATCTTCTCCCATTTCTGCATGACGACCATAGAGATATTCGCCACTTAGGAAATTCAGCAAAGCATCACCAAGAAACTCTAGGCGTTCGTTGTGTTCGCCTTCTCCGGGGTTTTCATGGACGTAAGAACGGTGGGTAAGCGCACGGCGTAGAAGTTTTTCATCCTGGAATATTAGAAGTTTGTGCATTTTATCTTGTGTCTTATTGCAGAAATTGATTGTTGGGAAACTTTATGGGTGCTATTGTCTTCAGATATGAAAAAACCGCATATAGCGGTATTGGTAAAATCCAGCTTTGACTCAACTGGGTTTTTAAAAGCTCTTTTAAGCAGCTAGTTTGTCTAACTCAACTAAAAACAATTTCTGACCTTGCCTTTGGACTTTACCATCTCTTACAGCAGCATCAACAAACTGACTAAAGTTTTTAAACTTCTTGCCGTCAGACATAGAAATAGAGGAAAAGCCCTGATATTTATGGCAACGCTGACGCATCAAATTGTCAATGTATCCAAATACGGTAGATTTGCCTTGACTTAAAGAAATTTTAGTAGATTCAATTAGGTACTTAACAGCGTCATTGTAATTAATTTGAAACTCAATCTCAGTGGTTTCAAGCTGAGTATTATTGACAACCAATTGAGGCAATTCATCTACAAAGTAAAGTTCATCAGCAAGGTTTTTCAGACTTTGTTTTACATTGCCTCGTCGTGCAAAAATTATGACATTTTTATCCTTATCTTGCAGGAATTTAACTGGATTTGCAAAGTCGCCATCTCCTGACACAAGGATAAAAGTATCTGGGGAATGATTGTTATATACATCATCAATTAAATCAGATTTAAGTTGATTGTCTGCACTGTTTTTTAAAGAGCAGGTAACATCTTCACATTGAAAACCAATACGTTGGAGATTCTCTTTTGCAGAAACCTGGTTTTCAAATAGTGAATTATAGTAGACCCTTCTAATAATTAAACTCCCCCTTCCTTTGGCAAAAGCCAGCAATGAACTTGCTATATTTTGACTTAAATAAACATTTTGAAAATCGCAATAGATACCAACTTTTAGTTGCTGCTGGTTTGTTTGTCTATTGGAAGATTGATTAGCGTGTGGCATTGTAATGTATCCAGTATTCTTTGGTGAACTGGACAGCTTCAACAAATTACACATTTAGCAGTAGGAAGGCTTTATACGAGGAATTTGTACTCAAAAAGTATTACCTGCGATAAAGCTCTCTACCGTCGCTTTCGTTTGGTTCAAGTCTCAGCCGTAGAACTCCTGACTTCCTACCAAGTTTCGCGTCATCCTTTCCCCTGAATCATTCATCCAAACATCTTGTCTTCCCGTTGAAAGTCTACTCAATCAGTTGTTGAAAGTCTACTCAATCAGTTGACCTGACATTGGACTGAATACTCAGCCGAAGGGATGACACGAAGCTCGGCAGGAAACTAGGAATTCTGCTGCTGAGACAACACCAAAAACTTGCGCTTTAGAGTGCGGTTATTTTGCTGCCTTAAGTAAATATTTTCATATCTGATGCTGGATGTCAATATGGTTACTTATGAAGATTTCGTAAAAGCATAGACGCGTAGTCGCTTCTCGTAAGATATCGCCTGTTATCCATCAACTTTAAGAATCATCTATGGTATTCTTTCACAACTACCATTTTTTGAGTCAATAAATAATTTACGGTTTACTTTGCGCGATCGCACCATACAAAATACCTAAAATTTTTTTAATATCCTTAATATAATATTCACTTAAGTCAATCGAAACTACATTACCTTCAAGCTTGAGAAATTGCCAAATAGTACCGATAGTAACAGCACCATATATAGCTTTTATTTGATTTCCACCTCTCTCGTTAAATAACTGAGCCGCTACCATTCCAGCAATACATTGTGCTAAACCAGACCTCAAATTCTCATTTTTACTTTCTACTAGGACAATCACCGGACTTCGGACAAGCAACTGTTCCGAAGAAAGACTCAATATAAAATCACAAAATCCGTTTAATCCTCGCTGGCTATCAACAGTAAAATCAACTCCAGAAAACAAACTTATTTCATAATTAAATTTGCGTCTAATTTCTAATAAAATTGGACTGATTATCATTTCACTTCGAGCTTTTTGCGAACCGATCGCTACTGCTAAATCAACATTTTCCTTAAGAAGAGTAGATAATAAATCGCTACATTCTTGCTCCTGCACATTTGCGAATAGCCCAAATGACTCGTGGATAACTAACCCAAAATAATCAATAACTTCAATAAATTTAAAATCACTATAAGCCATAAAACTTACTCCTTTGTCTTATGACTGAATCCTATAACAAAGTTTACAAATTAAGCTTTGGCGGAAACACCTTAGTTAAATCAAGAGATAAATCAGGGAAGCAGGGAAAAGTTATTATCTCATTTGATAAGAAAATTCGCTTATTTGAATAACCATATCTGCCTTGATTATCCTGATATGGTTCACTGTAAGCTTCCAAATAATTATCGAATAAATTAAATATCCAATAATTAGTAATACCGGCTTTAGCATAGAGAGGTATTTTCACATCTTGGTCATAAGCTAAAGAAGAATCGGAAACTTGCATCACCAATAACACATCAGCTGCTTTAGGGTGAGCCGATAGATAATCATCAGCACGGTTTTGAACAATCGCAAAATCAGGCTCAGGTTCACTGTTAGGTGGCAAAGCAATCGGCGCTTGTGATTGCAAAGTAGCCTTGTCTCCCAGTATTTTGGGGAGTTCCTTCCACAGTTTTCTTAAACAAGTTTCATGGGCTTTACCTTTGGATGCCATTTCAATAATTTCCCCGTTGATTAATTCAATGTGGTCATCTTCATGGAAAAAGCCCAATTCTCCAAGCTTGTGGTATTCATCCAGTGTGAAGCGTTTAGCCTGAGCAATACTCATAACCTTACCTTTGATCTCATTGCCATAATACTTATTCTAAATGTGTCAGAAATTGGTATGCTAAAGGCCGAGACTCGCTAAGAAAGCAAACAATGCCTGCGCCTACTATTAATCCCACGATCGCTGCTTTTCCCTTAACAGCCGTAGTCGGTCAAGAAGCAATTAAATTAGCCTTGCTGTTAGCAGCTGTCGATCCTGGTTTGGGAGGAGTGGCGATCGCAGGTCGTCGCGGTACGGCAAAATCTGTAATGGCTCGTGCTATCCACGCTCTACTACCGCCGATTGAAGTTGTCAAAGGTTCAATCAGTAATTGTGACCCCAACTACCCAGATGATTGGGACGATCAACTTTTGGCGGAGTACGCAGACAAAGACATTCAAGATGTTCCCGTCGAAATCATTCCCGCGCCTTTTTTGCAAATTCCTCTAGGTATCACCGAAGACCGACTCCTCGGTTCAGTGGATGTGGAAAAGTCGGTAAAACAAGGTGATACTATTTTTCAGCCTGGATTACTCGCTACAGCTAACCGAGGTGTACTGTACGTAGATGAAATTAATTTATTAGATGACCAAATATCAAATCAGCTTTTAACAGTATTATCTGAGGGACGCAACCAGATCGAACGGGAAGGAATTAGTTTTCAGCATCCGTGCAAATCCCTATTTATTGCCACCTACAATCCAGAAGAAGGCGGATTACGGGAGCATTTATTAGATAGAATTGCGATCGCACTCTCTGCTGATGGTGTACTCGGCTTAGATCAAAGAGTAGAAGCAGTCGATCAAGCGATCGCCTATTCTAAATCTCCCCAAGATTTTCTCCAACAGTACAACGAAGATTTAGACTCCCTCAAAACTCAAATCATCTTAGCGCGGGAATGGCTCAAAGAAGTAATCATCACCCACGAACAAATTGCCTATTTAGTGGATGAGTCCATTCGCGGCGGAGTTCAAGGACATCGCGCCGAGTTATTCGCCACGCGGGTTGCTAAAGCTGCTGCGGCTTTAGAGGGACGAACAACAGTTAATGCCGAAGATTTGCGCCGTGCGGTGGAACTGGTAATTGTACCACGCGCCACAGTTGTGCAGACACCACCACCAGATCGAGCACCACCTCCGCCTCCGCCGCCGCAACAAAATCAAGAAGAACCTCCAGACGAATCTGAAGAGGAAGAGGAACAAGAAGAACAGGAAGAAAATCAAGAGCAAGAACCTCCCAGCATCCCGGAAGAGTTTATCTTTGATCCAGAAGGGGTAATTCTTGATGACAGCGTGCTTTACTTTACTCAAACAGCGAAGCGGCAAGGTAAATCTGGTAGTCGCAGTGTCATCTTTTCTGATGACAGAGGACGCTACATTAAGCCAATGTTACCCAAGGGGAAAGCGCGACGCATTGCAGTAGATGCCACCTTGAGAGCTGCGGCTCCTTATCAAAAATCACGAAGAGAAAGACACCCAGAAAGAAAAGTTATTGTCGAGCAGGCTGATATTCGTTCAAAACGCCTGGTACGTAAAGCTGGGGCGTTGGTAGTATTTGTGGTAGATGCTTCTGGCTCAATGGCACTGAATCGAATGCAATCAGCTAAGGGTGCGGTGATGCAACTGTTGACAGAAGCTTATCAAAACCGCGATCAAATAGCATTAATTCCCTTCCGGGGAGAACAAGCCGAGGTATTATTGCCTCCAACACGTTCTATTGCTTTGGCGCGTAACCGTTTGGAAAGGTTGCCCTGTGGCGGGGGTTCGCCCTTAGCACATGGTTTAACTCAGGCTGTGCGCGTCGGCTTAAATGCTCAGATGAGTGGAGATATTGGGCAAGTTGTCCTTGTAGCAATCACCGATGGGCGAGGTAATATTCCTTTAGCGCGTTCTTTGGGCGAACAGCTAGAAGCAGGAGAAAAGCCAGATATCAAAGGAGAATTATTAGAAATTGCTGCGAGAATCCGTGCTTTGGGAATGCAACTATTAGTAATTGATACAGAAAGTAAATTTGTGTCTACTGGGTTTGCTAAAGAATTATCGCAAACAGCAGGCGGTAAATATTATCATTTGCCGAAAGCGACAGATCGAGCTATTGCTGCTATGACCAAAGGTGCGATCGCTGATTTAAAATCTAGATAATTTGTCATTAGTCATTAGTCATTAGTCATTGGATTTTTGACTTAGCACGACTACGATCCAGTAGGCATTACCTGTGGTTGTAAGTAGCAAATCAAATCTTGGATTCCCTTTTGGAGATAGCGGGTTACTGTCATTGGACTAGTACCAATGTTCTTAGCTGCATCCTTGCGAGAAAGTTCCTTCAAGAATACCATTTCAACTGCCATGCGGGGCTTTTCTTCTAACATATTGATTGCGCCTTGCAGTTGTTGGCGTTCTTCTTCTTGTTGCAGAAGTACATGAGAACGAGGACAAGGAAGTGCCTCACCCAAGGTTATTTGGCAATCAACATAGTTAACTGCGGTTGCATCTAAACTCAAAGGCATCCGATTTTGAGCAGCTAATTTGGTTTCTTGCCATTCTTGTACAGATACCCGAAGTTGGCTGGCAATTTCAGCATCCTTGGGCGGGCGACCTAAAGAGATTGATAAATCCTTGCGAATCTTTTGTCCTTCATTGTATAATTCTTGCCAACGACGGGGAATTTTTAATAGAGTACTGCGATCGCGCAAAAAGTGCAGCATCTCACCGCGAATATATGGCACTGCAAAGGAACTAAAAGCATATCCTTGGCTAGGATCGAAACGCTCAATAGCTCTAATCAAACCAAAATACCCAATTTGTTCTAAATCTTCATAAGGTTCATTGCATTGATGGCTGAATTTATGAGCCATCTTCCGTACTAAGCCAGTATGTAACTGTACAAGTTTATTACGAAGTTTAATAGATGGATTCTGGTGATACAAGTGCAATAATTCTATACCATCAGTTCGTAAAGAGGACTCACTTGTTGCCATATAAATTACCTTTGTTGTAACTCCTATTCCTGAGAAAATGGAGCTGCGTATATTTTCTTCTAAGCTGTTATTATTTTGCTGAGTCAGGGAAGAATAAGCCATCGTCGTTTCACTGAACTTGTTAAGGGTCTAACTCTACAATTCAGTATTTGTACGCATGATTTTGCGAACCCCTTTATTACAGGTGATTTTTGCTTTTATATAACTGTTGAATGGTAAATAATCTTTAGCTTTTGCAACAAAAACTAGCTATTTATGCTGAAAAATGCATCACTTACCTAATAGTCATCTGTCATACTGAGTGCAAGTGGATCGGTAGTCAATACTGCACGCTTTGTGGATTTTTAACTCGGAATTGGATTTGGGGAAAAGGTTAAAGGTTTTTTCTTTCCCCTTTTCCCCAAAACCCGACAAGTATTGGATCGGTACTGAATTAATCGCAAAATAGGTTGCAATCAAGGGTAAAGAGTATGCTATCAGTACTAAAGATGCTGTAAAATCCTCAAAAACTGAGGACTCTAATTTTCAACAACAAAGCCGCCCTTCAGATTTGGCAACGATATTAAATCCTTGTCCGTTAACGGCAAAGATTGGTAAGAATAGGAATAAGCACAACGTTTTCCTAAAAAACAGTTTTTCAATATGAGCAATACCAGTAATTTTCGTGAAGCTATCCGTGAGGCTAAATCTCACGCTCTCGTTGGCCCAAACGTGATTGCCAACGCCCTCCCCTATGTCGGTGGTGGATTGGTGCTAACCGCATTAGGAACCTATGGCGGTTTAGGAATTATCCGTACTAACCCCGAAATATTCTTTCCCACCTTCATTGGTGCGGTGATTTTGGAGTTAATTTTGTTTTTTGTTGCCCAAAATGTTGCCCAAAAAGGTAATAAGGGTCTTGCACTACCCCTGTTGGCAACCTACAGCCTGTTGTCTGGATATACTCTCAGTGGCTTGGTATTTGTCGCTTTGAGATCCCAAGGCGTTGGCATTCAAGGCATTGGTTTAGCTGCTCTTGGTTGTGGTGTCACCTTTATTGCTGCCCGTCAAATTGGTTCAAATCTTTCTGAACAAGATGGTATGGCTTTGACGAAAACCATGAATCTTGGTGTCATTGCCTTGGTGGTTGTGTGTCTTGCCCAATTCGGATTTGCCATGTTTGGTGTTTACGCGCCAAATTGGTTAGAAATTGCCATCTCTGGTTTGGGAGTATTCCTGTTTGTTGGGGTTTCTGTTGTCGATTTCTACATCTTGCCCCGCACTTACAGCGATGACCAATATTTGCCTGCTGCTTTGTCGATGTACTTAACTTACATAAACTTGTTTGTCTTTATCTTGCGGTTGCTAATTGCCATCAATGGCCGCGATTAATTGTTTGTAGACAGTAACAAAAGTCAAGTTTTATAAGGGTAAAACCGTGGTTAAATTTTTAGCGACCACGGTTTTTTCATCGTTTTAATAGTAGGATATATAGATAAGTTAAGCCTCAAGTGAGCAAAACTATGCTTGAACTCTTAAATATCAAAATTGAAGTAGAAAGGTTGTCTAATATCTTGACCAAGGCTGAAGGCTGTCTTTGACCTCCCAGAACTGAGTGCAAAAATTCAAGAGTTGAATCAATTAATTTCTCAACCTACTTTCTGGCATAATTCTGTCACTTACTATCAGAAACTTCAAGAAATTGAATTCCTCAACGCTAAGAAGAAACAATATCAGCGATCGCACTTCATTCTAGAAGATATCAAAGCTGCACTAGAACTACTAGAATTATCTGCTGATGAAGAATTATTGCAAGAGGCGCAAACCAACCTAACTCAACTCCAAAAAGAACTCGAAACACTAGAAATAGAACAATTCCTGTCCGATCCCTGCGACCAAAAGGGGGCATTCTTGGCAATTACGGCTGAGGTTGGAAGTATAGATGCTCAAGACTGGGCAGCTATGTTATTACACCTATACCATCGTTGGGCAGTAAATCATAACCATAAAGTGTATCTAGTGCAAGAGTCAGCAGGTGATTTAGGAGGGTTCAAACATGCCACCCTAGAAATTACAGGGCGTTATGCTTATGGCTGGCTAAAATCGGAACAAGGAACTCATGCAAGAATAGAGCGAATTTCTCCTGTTGATGGTAATGGCAGACGGCATACTTGCCTAGCCAGTGTAGAAGTCAGCCCGATTTTAGATGAGTCTATTGATTTTGAGATTCCAGAGAAAGATTTGGAAATTACTTTTTATCGCCATCGGGGGAATGTCAACCGAACAGAAACATGGGTAAAGATGGTTCACATTCCGACTGGGATTAGTGTATCGTGTAACCAAGAGCGTAGCCAGCTGCAAAACAAAGAGAAAGCCCTGGCTATTCTCAAGAGTAAACTGTTTGCGATGTCTACGACGGGCTACGCCTATGCACTAGCCCAAAATGTCCAGCTTGATGAAATTCAACCCGGAAAGATAAAATCTCTATCCAGCAAGCTTATCCGTGAATATATCTTGCATCCTTACACCAAGGTGAAAGATTTACGTACCAATGTAGAAACACCTGCTGCGGCAGAGGTTTTAGATGGTAAAATCGATTTCTTTATCAAAGCCTATCTGCAACAGCTTCACACTACTTCAGTGACCCAAGAAGCCCTTGATAATTTCAGGTCACTTTTGTAACTTATATAAGTAGTGTAGAAAAAATTTGCTCAACTACAGCTAAAATCAAGAAACATAAGTAAAATAAAGAGCAATTTTCCAATCCAAAGCGCTCTATCTCTCATTACAGCAAGCACTATGGAAGTTTTAGAACTAAAACGCGAAATCGAAACGTTGTCTGGCCGCCTGGGTAAAACCCAGGACTATCTTTGACGTACCCGCACTGACAGCCAAAATTCAAGACCTCGAAAAAATATCAGCACAGCCAGAATTTTGGAATGACCAAACCCAGGCCCAACAAACGCTGCAAGAACTTAACGATCTGAAAGCTCATCTTCAGCAATACGATCGCTGGCACGCCAATCTCGAAGATACTAAGGCAGTTGTTGAGTTGTTGGAGTTAGAAACCGATGAGGCGCTACTCCAAGAAGCAGAATCTACCATCACTAAACTCAATCGCGACCTAGATCAGTGGGAGTTACAACAGTTACTTTCTGGCCCCTATGATGCCGAAGGTGCTGTATTGACTATTACTGCTGGTGCTGGTGGCACAGATGCTCAAGACTGGGCATTTATGTTAATGCGGATGTACACCCGTTGGGGCGAAGCTCACGGCTATAAGGTAACTTTAGCGGAAGAGTCGGAGGGTGATGAAGCCGGAATTAAATCGGCAACCCTAGAAATTACCGGTCGCTACGCTTATGGTTACTTGCGTTCAGAAATGGGTACACATCGCTTAGTGCGGATTTCACCTTTTAATGCTAACGGCAAGCGACAAACCAGTTTTGCAGGGGTGGAAGTAATGCCACAGATTGACAACTCTGTGCAATTGGATATTCCAGATAAAGATTTGGAAATCACCACAACTCGCTCTGGTGGTAAAGGCGGGCAAAATGTCAATAAAGTAGAAACTGCGGTGCGGATTGTTCACCTGCCCACGGGTCTTGCCGTGCGCTGTACAGAAGAGCGATCGCAGCTGCAAAATAAAGAAAAAGCCTTAAATCGCCTCAAAGCAAAGCTGTTGGTCATAGCCAAAGAGCAACGCGCCCAAGAAATTGCCGAAATTCGTGGCGATATGGTAGAAGCCTCCTGGGGAAACCAAATCCGTAACTATGTGTTTCACCCTTATCAAATGGTGAAAGATTTGCGTACAAACACGGAAACAACAGCGATTGGCGATGTGATAAATGGCGAACTTGATACATTCATTCAAGCTTATCTGCGCCAAGAAAATAAACTAGTAGAAAACACTCTGGCATAAAATTGCTCATTACATAACACCCAGATTGCGAAGGCGTTTCACACAGAAACGCTTTCGCAATCTATGGGCGATCGCAATTCTACCCCAGACCAACTGTTACAGTTATAAAAGAGTCTGTAGACAAATAACTATGAGCAACTCACCTTCAACAGAACCTCAACCTAGCTACGTCAAACTTGCCATGCGAAACATGGTGCGGAAGGGTGGAACTTCTTTAAAGCATTTTGGATTGACTGCTGTAGGGCTTTTAGCTCTGCTTGTTGGTCTTGCTTACCTCACTCACTAACGACTAATCGTAAACCTCAGACAAGGAGACTGTGTGCCCCTGAGAGTTGAACTATATGTGGAGGAGTATTTTTATGAGTTGTCCCCGACAACATCTGTAAAAATTGACGAGACTAATGCCCGAATTACCCCTGAAACTTGGGAAAACTGGTTTAATCACTGGTTGGAAATACTTCACCCTCAGATTCCACCAGCGCCAAGTTATGAAATTGGACTGCGTTTGACAGATGACTTGCAAATTCAAGAACTGAATGCTCAATATCGTCAGCAAAATAAGCCGACAGACGTTTTAGCCTTTGCTGCTTTGGAGGTGGATTTTCCTCAAAGCAAAGAAATGCTTGCCTCTGTACCATTATACTTAGGTGATATTATTGTGTCTGTAGATACAGCACAGCGCCAAGCTCAACAACAGGAACATAGCTTATCAACTGAGCTAGCTTGGTTAGCTGCTCACGGTTTATTGCACCTGTTGGGCTGGGATCATCCTGATGAAAAAAGTTTGGAGCGAATGTTAAAACAGCAAGTGGGATTGCTGAATGCAATAGGTATTGCTATTGACATGGAATAGCAGTAATTGAAGTATCTCTTAATGTTAATTTTGGGTAATACTTTTATAATACTTCTGTGGAAATTTGCTTAAAGATTGCCTCAAAGTTAATTCTGCCATTAAGATCGGCGAATATTCCCACTGTAGCAACTCTGTTCTTGTGTTTTTAAGTCTATGTCCCAAAAAATTTCTCCATCACCAACGCCTACCTCGTTACAAACACTGGTGTCTAACGAACGGGAATTCTCCTGGAAAGTAGCCTCTAATTTATTTATTAGTTTTAAATATGCTTGGGCTGGAATCAGCTATAGTTTTCAAACTCAACGTAATTTTCGCATCCACGTAAGTGTTTGTGCAATGGCTATCGCTTTAAGCGTTTTTTTGCATCTGCAAGCGGTGGAAATAGCGGTAATTGGTATAACTAGTGGCTTAGTTTTAGCATTAGAGTTACTAAATACAGCGCTTGAGTCTGTTGTGGACTTAACCGTTAAGCAGACATACCATGATTTGGCAAAAATTGCTAAAGATTGTGCGGCTGGTGCAGTGCTTGTCTCTGCTTTCGTAGCGATGCTAGTAGCAGGTACGCTATTGCTCCCTCCTCTGGTAAGGTTAATTATATCGACTTTGTAGAGGTGATTTGCTCGAACGTAGCCCGCACTTCTCTATGAGACGCTGCGCGTAGCTTGCTTTCACGAACGCGAACAGCGTGCTGTAGGCAAGTGTACGACAAAGTTCAGTGACCACCGCAGGCATTGCAACAAGTGAGCCGATCAGAGGATCTGTCCGATCCCCTAGAGAACACATTATAAGCAATTTAAAATTGAACAAGTGGCTTATCAGAGAATAGCCGCTTCATATTTACGTGTCCACTTTAGGGTTATTTTTACATCTAGCGAACAAATAAATAAGTAGGCAAGAATAAATCAAACTATGTTATGCAATCTGAAATTAATTAAATTGGTTCATAGCAACCGACTTTAACTCTATTTTAAGGGCTAAAGTTACTTACTACAAACCTTTAATTATTCACGCCCACTCACTTAGTATGAGATATTTGTCTATGCTGTTGCAACTGATGAGTGATAGAAGTTAGGAGTTATAAACTTTGATTATAGTTATCGATAATTACGATAGTTTTACATATAATTTAGTGCAGTATCTGGGAGAATTGGCATCAGAGTTCCCAGTGGCAGATGATATTAAGGTTTTTCGTAACGACAAGATATCCATAGATGAAATTCAGGCATTAAAGCCGGACGCTGTAGTTATTTCTCCTGGGCCTGGTCGCCCGGAAGATGCTGGCATTTCTTTAGAATTGATTGAACAGCTAGGACAAGAGTTACCAATTTTAGGTGTCTGTTTGGGACATCAAAGCATTGGTCAAGTGTTCGGTGGTACAATAATTCCTGCTCCAGAGTTGATGCATGGCAAAACCTCTCAGGTATCTCACACTGGAGTGGGGGTTTTCCGGGGATTAGAAAATCCTCTGACCGCCACCAGGTATCATAGTTTGGTAATCGAACGTGAGACTTGCCCAGATGTGTTAGAAATTACCGCTTGGGTTGAAGATAACACCATTATGGGAGTGCGACACCGGAACTATCCTCACATTCAGGGCGTCCAGTTTCATCCAGAGAGTGTCCTGACATCTTCAGGAAAACAGTTATTGCGAAATTTTCTCCAACAGTTACAGTCAAGAGCATAATTAATGAAACGACGACAGTTGATGGGCTATGCTGGGGCGGGGTTGGCCACAGCTTTAGTTACTACTTTGGGTTCTGAATCTCAAGCTGACGCACAATCTAGCGGTTTATCAGTTCAGTGGTTGGGTCATACTTGCTTTCTTTTTACTGGTGGCGGTGCGAAAGTTCTCGTCAATCCATTTCGGTCAATCGGTTGTACTGCTAAGTATCGTCCCCCAAAAGTTGCAGCAGATTTGGTACTGATTAGCAGCCAACTGCTAGATGAAGGTGCTGTGGATGTACTACCAGGAAATGCAAAACTCATCTATGAACCAGGAGTTTATGAGTTTAAAGGCATTAAGTTCCAAGGAATTGCTATAGACCACGATCGCAAAGGTGGTAAGCAGTTTGGCTCAAATACTGCTTGGAGTTGGAAGCAAGGCGGAATTAATATCCTACACTTAGGCGGGGCTGCTGCACCCATTTCTATTGAGCAAAAAATCCTGATGGGGCGTCCCGATGTGGCATTTATTCCAGTGGGAGGCAGTGCAAAAGCCTACAATGCTGAGGAAGCAAAGCAGGCTGTTCAAGTATTAAATCCCAAGTTAGTTATTCCGACTCATTACCGGACACAGGCTGCTGATGCTGCTAAATGCGATCTTTCACCAATAGATAATTTTCTAACCTTAATGCAAGGTATGAAAGTGCGGCGTAGCAGTACAGATAGTATTTCTATTAGCCCTAAAGATTTGCCGGAGAATGGCGAGATTCAAGTTTTAAGTTACAAATTTTGAATAAAGGGGACTGGGGATTGGCGACTAGGCAAGAAGCAGAGGAAGCAGGGGGAAAATAATGACTCCTGCCTCCATCTCCTGAATTCTGAATTCTGAATTCTGAATTCTGAATTCTAATTTTAGAACGTATACCACTCTCCGGTCAGCTTATCTGCGTCGCTGATGGGAGTCTCAACTGCTGTCGTTTCATTTATAGTCCAAATGTTGTCTGTACCTGCTGTCTGATCGCGCCAGTAGATATCAGTCTTGCCATCGCCATTGAAATCGCCAAGAGATGGTGTCAAGGCCGCGTTATTAGCTGGTAAGAAAGCTTCAGTCGCAACTGTTGTGCCATCCATCAACCAAGCGGTATTCTCACCTGTGGTGCCATTGTGCCAGAAGATATCAGTCTTGCCATCACCGTTGAAGTCACCAATTTTGGAAGTCCAGGATGAGTCAAGTGTGCCCAAAGCACCCTCTGTGACTAAGATGCCATTCATCGTCCAAACCTTATTTTCACCTGTTTGGGCGTTTCTCCACAGAATGTCTGTCTTAAAGTCGCCGTTGAAATCACCAAGGCTAGGAGTCCAGGCGGCATCTTGTGATTGTAGAGCAAATTCAGTCTTTTGCGTCCCATCCATAAACCAAGCTGTGTTATCGCCTGTTGTGGCATTGCGCCAGAAGATGTCACTCTTACCATTGCCGTCAAAATCAACAATGGTAGGAGTTAATGCTGGATCTGTATTGTCTAGAACCGTTGCATTCAGAACTGTACTGCCATCCATCTCCCAAATAGCATTCTCGCCAGTTGTGGTATTATGCCAGAAGATATCGGTTTTGCGATCGCCATTGAAATCGCCAATCTGAGGAGTCCAAGCTGGATCGACGCTACTTAGAGCAGCTGCACTACCAACTTTGGTGCCATCCATCAGGACAACGCTATTCTCACCGGTTGTCTTATTGCGTAATAAGAAGTCGGTTTTGCCATCAGCATTGAAGTCAGCAATTTTGTAATCATAGGCGGATAGGTCAAATTGACCCAAAGAACCCTGTTCGATAACTTTTGTGCCATCCATCAACCGAATGATAATCTCACCAGTTGAAGAATTGACCCAAACTTTGTCTGTTTTGCCATCACCGTTAAAGTCAGGAGTAATCGCCGCACTAGTTAAGTAAGGATTAGGATTGGGATTTGCTGACGTTTTAACAGGCACAGTCACTGGTTGACTTTCTAGTGCTAGTGAAGAACTCTTATTTCCAAACCCCAAATCATAATTTAAACTCTTAAGAGAATTTGTCAATATTTCTGATTTTGCAAAAGAATCTGATGCTAATCGAGATGTATTCAAAGCTAAGGGTGAGGAATTTTGATGTTCAGGCATGGTGAATTTTTATTATTGGCTGTCATATTTATTTAACTTTTTTTGGCAATCTATTTCTGTAACGAAATAACATTTACCTGGGTTTCAATTTGTTTTTATAACTATTTTTTCTTTATTAATGTCACTCTTTGAAGATAAATATTTGTTTGTTTTAAACTATTATTTTAAAATTTACAAGTTCTATATAAGCATTTGCCAAATATGTTTTGTAATCTATATATGATTATTTATAGATAAAAATTATTACTTTATCTATCTTCTTTGACATTTGAAGGCTGGATCAAAAATCTACCTACGAATCAGAAAGTTATTCTATGTTTAATTAGATAAAATTAACTAAGATAGAAGCGATCGCTACATTATTCCTAATATATTTTGTTTGTATAATCTTACCTTTGATGAAATACCAAATTTTGTATAAAATAAACGTTTAAAACTTATTTAACTTCATGAATATCCTAAAATCTTCGATAACAACAAGATCCCCGACTTCTTAAAGAAGTCAGGGATCTGAGTCTTTCCAGATAATTGATTATTCTCCACTGATTTATAACTTGAGTGGAAACAAATATTGGTTAGAATAACTTAGATTAGCAGCTACTAAGAAGCATCATCTGTGCATTTGTTAGTTGCTAAAAGTGTCAAATAATACTATACTTTTTAAAAGTACATCAACTATGCAAGCAGAATATCGGCAGCGTCGCGAGCAATTAATGGCAAAAATTGGTGATGGAACAGCCATTTTTCGCAGTGCGCCAATGGCAGTGATGCACAACGATGTCGAGTATGTTTATCGCCAAGAAAGTGATTTTTTTTACTTGACTGGTTTTAATGAGCCACAAGCAGTAGCAGTGTTAGCGCCGCATCATTCAGAACATCGGTTTGTGCTGTTCGTCCAACCAAAGGATCGCGAAAAGGAAGTATGGACTGGTTATCTTTGTGGGGTAGATGCAGCAAAAGAAATTTATGGTGCTGATGAAGCGTATCCCATTAGCGAGTTAGATGAAAAGTTACCGCAGTATTTGGAAAAAGCTAGCCGGATTTACTATCACTTAGGACGCGATCGCACTTTTAACGACCAAATTCTAAGACATTACCAAAGTTTATTGCGGACTTATCCGAAGCGCGGTACAGGGCCGATCGCTATTGAAGATACTGGCCCTGTCCTCAACAGCATGAGATTGATCAAAAGCGAAGCTGAGTTGGAATTGATGCGTCAAGCAGCTGCGATCGCCACTGAAGCACACAATTACGCTCAAGAAATTGCTGCACCGGGACGTTATGAGTACGAAATCCAGGCGGAGATGGAACGGATCTTTCGAGTCCGGGGTGGAATGGGGCCTGCTTATCCTTCGATTGTGGCATCTGGTGTTAATGCTTGCGTACTCCATTACATTGAAAATAATCGTCAAATGCAGGATGGAGAATTACTGCTCATTGATGCTGGTTGTGCCTATGGTTATTACAACTCGGATATTACCCGGACATTTCCAGTTGGAGGTAAGTTTACGCCAGAACAAAAGACATTGTATGAGATTGTTTTGGAGGCGCAAAAACAAGCGATCGCTCAAGTCCAACCAGGTAATCCTTTCAAGTTAGTTCACGATACAGCAGTGCGCGTTCTCACAGAAGGTTTAGTCGAACTTGGCATTCTCAAGGGTGAAATTGATAAGTTAATTGAAGAAGAGAAATACAAACCATATTATATGCATCGTACCAGTCATTGGTTAGGTTTGGATGTCCATGATGTCGGTGTTTACCAGCATGGTGAAGACAAACCACAAATTTTACAACCAGGTCAAATTTTGACAGTGGAACCGGGACTATATATTGTGCCAGATACCAAACTAGCAGAAGACCAGCCACAGACCGATCCTCGATGGGTTGGGATTGGCATTCGGATTGAAGATGATGTGTTAGTTACATCTGGGGGACATGAGGTGTTAACTGCGGGGGTTCCCAAAGAAATAGATGAAATCGAAAAATAAAAAATGGGGATGGTAGACATCATCCCTAAGAGGATGTTTGTAAAGCCCCGGCGATTGAAATCGCGGCTATACAGACTTGTGTTGAGCGGAGTCGAAATACAAAACCCACCTTCGTGGGTTTAAAACCCTTGATTTTGTATTAGTCCACGGAGGTGGACTTTGCTTGTGTTACCGTGACTTTTAAAACTCCACTTCTAAAGGAAAAATTGCGGTGAAAGTAGAACCAACGCCTACTTGTGAGGCTAGGTTAATTTGACCTTGCAATAGTTTTACTAAACGCGAGACGATCGCTAATCCCAATCCTGTACTATCAGGAAGATAGGGGCGATCGCTAGAACTGACGCGAAAGTAGGGTTCAAATATCTGGGCTTGGTTTTCGGGTGCAATGCCAATTCCAGTGTCAGAAACTGCGATCGCCCATCTCTGCTTCTCCAACATCTGACACATGATAATAATAGTCCCCGACTCTGTATAACGAATCGCATTACTAAGAAGATTTGTAATAATCTGTTGCAACTGAAACGAATCTGTGATTAATTTTTCAGGGATGCGATCGCAATCGACTACAATTTGTAAATTTTTTCCCGCAGCTAAAGGTTCCAACATTTGACAGATATTATCGATTAATTCCCGCACATCGGTAGGCGCTAATTGGATTTTTGTCTGTCCTGCCTCATAGCGGGAAAGTTCTAGTACATCATTGATTAAATGGAGTAACTGTCTACCATTGCGTAGTACCCGCTCAATATGTTCTAAATTGCTAAAGTTGTCTTTTATATCAGCCTTTCGTCGTTGTTGGCGTAAAAATAGATCCGAATAACCAATAATAGAAGTTAGAGGATGTTTTAATTCGTGGGCTAGTTGGGAAAGATACTCTTGATTGGCGCTAATTAACCGCGTGAGTTCTTCATTGTGGAGCGTTAGTGATGCTTGTAACTTCTGTAATTCCCGCAAGCGTTCTTCAACATAACTCTTGAAACATCGAGCGATCGCTTCGTCTAGGATAGCGTCAATCAAACGCATAGAACGAATTATCTCTACAGGTGTTCCCTCCAATAAATCTGCTTGTAGAGCATCAAGTATTATTGTTCGCAGCAGATGATATTCTCTAGCGATTTCTGCTGGATCAAAGCCTTGTTCGGCACGAATAGCTCCATGCTGAAAACTGGCAGTAACTATTGACTGAATGTCATTATCCTGAAATTTTGAAAGCACTGTCACCATAGCTTTCAAAACATCAGGGACGTGATCCTTTACCGCTGTATAAGATAGGTCATCAGCACTTTCAATCCGTCTATCCTTGCGAACCGCTAAAATCCATTTATCAACGATGGTATCCGTTTTCTCAGCCAGTAATTGACTAAAATCCATTATGTTAAATTCAGCTAAAAGATAGATGAGTGAACTTCCATATCCAATTAGTTTAGCGAGTGCGGTCGGTTTTTACCAAATTTAACAATATAGTTCACCTACCAAAAGGAATATATTATATATGTTATTTTGTTTGCTAATTAAGTAGCCGTATATAAAATTTTATCGGTATATTTTGTTTTCTATTAAAAAATATTAATTAAGCACGTAATATTCTTGATACTGACTTGAATATATTGTTTAGCTGTCTGTGCAAGGAGTTCACTCACAACACAACTAGATATACAGGTATTATTTATTGCTGTTAGCTAGTTATTAACATTTAATTTAAGTATTAAAATAAACAACAATTATCATAAGATAGATGGCTTTTACTGAGGATCGATGTTATATTGTGCATAATTTAGTATCCATTAGAGTAAGTCAGCCTAATTCGGCGTGTCACAGTACATAACGCTGGAGCGGAGGAACCAAATTGTGGGGCGTATCTCATAGAAAGTGATGAGTTGGAAGTAAGGAGTTAGAAGTTAGTTTACTAAATACTTAAATTTGTAACTCATAACTTATAACTCATAACTCATAACTTTCTTGTGAAGGGCATCTCTCAGCCCTAGCCCGTCAGCTAACTTCGTAGGCATTGAGAGGAGACTGAAGAGACGGCATTTTTATAATGTTCCGATCTCATCGGTGTCCAAGGCTGGTACTGCTCGGATTTTTTGTACCTGCACTTAAATCTGTTGAGGTCGTAAATGATATTTCAACTAAATTTGGCTGCGATCGCGGCGATCGCTGGACAAGCTGCTTGGAAAAAAACAAAACCTGTTATTGTCAGGGATGTTTTCTTTCTACCTATATTGGGTTTCTTGGGAATAATTGTGTTGTGGTGGATTGTTGCACTTGCCAACCATGAATTGATGCCCACCCCACCAGAAGCTTTAATCGCTAATCTAGACTATATTTTAAATCCCTTCTATGAGCGAGGCCCAGGCAACTTAGGAATTGGTTGGTTGTTGATAGCAAGTCTGCGTCGAGTATTAATAGGCTTTTTGTTGGGTGCGCTAGTAGCGATTCCTCTGGGGTTTCTAATTGGCATGTCAAAACCGGCAATGCTAGCGCTTAATCCGATCGTGCAAATTTTTAAACCTGTATCGCCCCTTGCTTGGCTACCCATTGCCTTAGCAATTTTCAACTTAGCAGAACCTTCAGCCATTTTTGTCATCTTTATTACTTCCTTATGGCCAACAATTATTAATACCGCCTTAGGAGTTTCTAGCGTTCCACAAGATTATTTAGATGTGGCACGAGTTTTGGGAATGCCGCATTGGCGACGGATTACAAAAATAATTTTGCCTGCAAGTTTACCGTATATTTTTACGGGCTTACGAATTAGTTTAGGGATAGCTTGGCTGGTTATCGTTGCTGTGGAAATGCTCACAGGCGGTATTGGTATCGGCTTTTTTGTTTGGGATGAATGGAGTCGCTTAAATTTAAGTTCAGTCTTTTTAGCTGTGTTCATAATTGGCTTAACTGGATTGATTCTTGATTACGCTGTGGGCAAAATCCAAGAATTAGTAACTCGCCGTCCTACAGCTTCTAACTAATTAAACTTTTTCTGCCAAGACATCAACATACTGATTAACTGTGCGCTTTCGTGCGAGCAATTAATCACCAATGGAGCTACAAAAATGGGTGATAATAACTGGACTCGACGAGACTTTATCAAAGGAATCGGAGCAACCACAACCGGAATAGCGTTATCTTCCTGTGCGATTTCAGGAGATAGATCCGCCAAAGGACTAACTGAAGAAGCCTTAGCTGTACAACCAGTAGTTAGATCGCAAGACCTAGAAAAATCCGATTTGACCATTGGTTACGTTCCCGTTAATGATTGTGCGCCATTTGCGATCGCCTGGAAAAAAGGCTTCTTTCGTAAGTATGGTTTGAACGTCACACTCAACCGCGAAGCCAGTTGGGCCACTTCCCGCGACGGTGTAATTTTTGGTCGCCTGGATGCTTCACCTGTAGTATCCGGTGCCGTCACTAACGCCAGAATTGGTGCCGAAGGCGCACGCCACGCCCCCTTATGTGCAGCCATGACCATTCACCGCCACGGTAACGCCATGACAATGGACAAAGCCATGTGGGATTTTGGGCTGCGTCCGTGGTATGAGTACCAAGAACAATATGGTGATGGCGCGCTAGAAGCCTTTGGGCGCGATTTCCGAGGCTACTTTGACAAGCAACCGCCAGAAGGCAAAGTTTGGGCGGTTGTTTTGAGTTCCTCCATTTACGAATACTTTATTCGTTACTTATCCGCTGCTGCGGGTGTCGATCCGCTTAAAGAGTTTCGGATCATCATCGTTCCGCCCCCGCAAATGGTAACAAACGTGCGGATTGGTGCGATGCAAGCTTATATGGTTGCAGAACCCTGGAATACACGAGCAATAACAGGTAACGAAAACATCGGCTTTACCTTCGCCCAAGGTAAAGAAGTCTGGTTGGGACACCCAGATCGTTTATTGGGAGTAATGGAATCTTTTATTGATAAATATCCCAAAACTTATCGTTCCCTCGTCAAGGCGATGATTGAAGCTTGCCAATATTGCAGCAAAGTAGAAAACCGCCAAGAAGTAGCCGAACTACTTACAGAACGTTCCTTTACAGGTGCTAGACCCAAAAAAAAAGATGCCCCAATCGCGAAATTTACAAGTCCCGGAATTCTTGGCAACTATAACTATGGCGGCTTTGACGGCAAAGACCGCACCATCAAAGCTGCTGACACCACGATTTTCTTCGATATTCCTGACAACCTTCCCAAACAGCCAGGAGAACACTCAACATTCTTATGGAGATCGAGAAGCATCTGGTTAATGACACAAGCAGCACGATGGGGACAAATTCATAAATTCCCTAAAAATGCCGAGAAACTAGCAGAACTTGGCTGGAGAACAGATTTATATCGGGAGATAGCGTCTGAAATGGGCATTAAGTGTCCCAAGGATGATTACAAGGTCGAACCACCAGAAGTATTTATAGATAAGAAAGGCTTCGACCCCAGCGATCCTGTGGGTTATCTGAATAGTTTTGCCATCAGGGCTAATGCTCCCACTCGCTTTTTCATGTCTTAAATTCCAAGTTGAAATTTTGATTGATGACTAAATTATTTCCGGAGCATTTTGATGATGGAATATACCTCATTACCTATTAATACCCAAACTGAAGTCATGCCCCGGAGGGGATTTTTAGAAATTGAAAATTTAGTCAAGTCTTATCCGACACCAGATAAAGATAACTTTGTCGTTTTAGATGGGGTTAATCTGACGATTGATGAAGATGAATATATTTCTGTAATTGGTCACTCAGGTTGTGGGAAATCAACTCTACTAAAGATAGTAGCTGGTTTAGAAAAAGCCACTTCCGGCTCAGTCAGGCTAGATGGGAAAGAAATTCGTCAGCCGGGAGCCGAAAGAATGATGGTATTTCAGAACTATTCACTGTTACCTTGGTTAACAGTGCGAGAAAATATCCGTTTAGCCGTGGATGAAGTGTTAAAAAATGCTAATCGCTCTGAAAAAATCAGCATTGTAAATCAACACTTGGCAATGGTAAACTTGACGGCGGCGGCTGACAAATATCCCGATGAAATTTCTGGAGGTATGAAACAAAGAGTAGGTATTGCCAGAGCCTTAGCTATTCGTCCCAAAATGTTGCTGATGGATGAACCTTTTGGGGCACTAGATGCACTAACTCGTGGTAAATTGCAGCGGCAGGTATTGGATATTTGGGAAAATAATCGTCAAGCAGTGATGATGATTACCCACGATGTAGACGAAGCAATTTATATGTCCGATCGCATCGTTTTGATGACCAATGGCCCAGCTGCTAATATCGGGGAGATTTTAGAAGTTCCTTTTGAGCATCCACGCGATCGCGCCGCCATGCGAAACTCAAAAGAGTATTTTGAACTCCGCAACCACGCCTTAAATTTCCTCGATCGATATTTTGCCCAAGACGAGTAAATTAGATTATCATTTTTTTAGCGGGTAGCCTAATTCAAATCCATGAAAGCTGCATTTGGAACGGAGGAACCATATTGTGGGGCGTATCTCATAGAAAATGAGGAGTTAAGAGTCAGAAGTTAATAAATATTAATATTAACTCAACACTCAGCACTCAGGACTCAGCACTTCTAAGAGAGAGACACCTTCCAGTCTTAGCCCGTCAGCTAACTCCGTAGGCAATGGAAGGAACCCCCAAGACCTTGGCTGTAATACAGTTATTATTGGGGTTTCCTTGACTAATTTAAGATTTGAAATTTTGGTTATCGTCACTCAATCTAAAATCCTTCGACTGAGCCTAGCCGAAATTCAAAATATAAAATTGGTCGCCCTGCTTCTCATTGCTAATTCATTTCATTAGGAGAAGTAAAGCTGTGCAAATTAAGCCAATGTTAGCACGTCTGCAAAGTGCCACAGGCCGAGATGACTTAATTGAACAAATGGTACTGTTGCCACAACCAAACAAACCTTTTTTTAAAAAACCTCAAAAGGCGAAAGCAGTTAATCTGATTGTTGCTTATGATGCATCTCCCAACAGTCATACGGCATTAGATATTGCCTTTTGGATTGCCCATCAAACGCGTTTGGCCACCAATACAGAAGTTACAGTTCAAGCCGTTTATGTAGTAGAAAATAATCAAAGCAATCAGTATCCAAATATCTTGAGTTTTCCCCAACAACAATCTTCATTAGAATGTGAAGTTAGTGAAGTATCGAAGTCTGTCGCACAGGTATTGACTCAACCTAAATTACAGACAGCGATCGCTCCTCTACAACAAGCAGATATAATTCTCTGGCAAGCCCGGAGTTTAGCTGAAGAATGGCAGGGTTCTTTCAAATCTCATTTGCGGTTTGGCTGCATTTCTACAGAACTTCGCAAAGTTGTTGAATCAGAAGCGGCTGATATTCTGTTTCTAGGTTGCAACTCTGTCAATCATCCGATGATTGAAGCACTAGGTTCTAAATTTCCCTGTGCTGTTTTGGGTATTCCCAGTAGTATTGATGAATAATCACTCTTTAAAATTTCAGTAATTTTTGTCAAATTTTGATCGGAGAAAAGTCACCTACTTGTAAGTGACTTTTTTGCCACTCAATAAATAAACTTTGAAAGGTCATATGTGGAAAACTGGCAAGCATTTGTAGAAGCCAATGCAATACTGCTAAGGCTAAAAAATCAAAATGTATAGGTTGGGTTTTGTTACTCAACCCAACCTACAAATTAACAATCTTGGTAAATTTGCCAAATTGGTGCAATATTGTACCGTCTCTGAATGAGAAGCGCTATAAGCACTTAAGTGCTTACTACAAACATATCTTAACCTGTCATAATGCTTGTGGCAGACGACTAGTAGCCGATCAGATGTAAAACGTCGCGCAGGACACTATAACCAGCTAAATCCCAAAGCAAATAGGCAAGAAAACCAATAGCTGCCAAGCGACCATTCCAAATTTCGGCTTGGGGTGTCCAACCAAACAAAAATGCATTGCGGTCTATGCCATTGTATTCCGGTGCAACAGCTGGTAAATCAGTAGAAGAACGAGTTTCTTGAGTTGCCATTTTTTTCTCCAATATCTAGTGATTTTTCAAGTGTTTAATATTTCTAGTAGCCAACTATGTGTAAAACGTCACGAACAACGCTATAGCCAGCTAAATCCCAAAGCAAATAAGCAACAAAGCCAATAGCCACCAAGCGACCGTTCCAAATTTCGGCTTGGGGTGTCCAGCCAAACAAAAATGCATTACGGTCTATACCGTTGTATTCCGGTGCAACAGCTGGTAAATCAGTAGAGGGACTTTTCATTGTTTTTTCCTTCCTAATCAAGTTGGTTTTTATTCTTTAAATACTCTCGTAACCAATCAAGTACAAAACTCTATAGCTAACTAAATCCCAAATTAAATAGGCAAGAAAGCCAATCATTGCAAAACGACTGTTTAAAATGTAGGCTTGAGGAGTTTAATCAAACAGAAAATCATTGCGATCGCAACTATTATATTCTGTTGACATTATTAGCAAATCTCTAGAAAAAGGAGTTGCCATTTCCTTGCCCTTAACAATTCGTTTGTTAACTTTAATGTAGCTATTAATAACTAGAATGCTTTCTGTCTATAGGCACAAAAGACAAGCACTTCTTCTGACCGATGCTCAAACGTATTATTATAAATAAATCCACCTAGAGAGGGTGATAAAAACAGATATTGAAATAAATCTAAACTATTTGAAAGCAAACTATTTTTTAAATAGCGTTACTCACTATAAATTAAACAATTAAAATTAAAATTAGCAGTAAATAAGTAAGATTGCTTGCCATTGAATTATGTTCTTTACCAAGAGATAAAAAAAGTTATATCTTCCGCTGTATGAGGGTTTCAGCCTTTGGAGAGATGCTTTAAAGACGTAAATTCTACGATTGTGATCTAAAGAGTTAGGTATTGCCATAGGTACAAACATAATAAATACTAAGAGTTGCTTCTCAAAAAATTCTTAATTCCCCCAAATTTAAACTTAGTAGGTAGAAGGAAATCCAATGTTCCAAAGTACGGAAATCATGGTGGGACTCTATAAACCACTATTGTGGTTAGCACAGGTTCCAGTAGAACGCTCAAACGTCACACCAGAACAAGCATCGGTTCTCTTTTCGGGGCCACGCTTTTTTGTGGCTTTAATCTCCGGCGTGATTCTTGCCTTTGCTTTCCAATTAGTTCTAACTAATCTCTCCCTTGCAGCCGGTATTTCCTACCTGGGGCACTCATCTGACTCGGATTCAGATAATGGAGAAGTCGGAAGTTTGGGCGGCAGTATTCGCAAAATCGGCACAGCAGTGGGAATTTGGACATTAGTCACTGTGACTGTCGCCTTATTAATCGCTTCTTACCTAGCAGTAAAATTGAGCCTTGTAATCTCAGACCGAGGATTGGGAGCGACTCTCGGCTTAGTGATTTGGGGTGCTTACTTTTTGCTCTTAGTTTGGGTAAGTTCCACCACCGTAGGCTCCTTAATTGGCTCAGTTGTGAATACGGCAACATCTGGGTTTCAAGCGATTATGGGGACTGCTACCGCCGCACTAGGTGCGAAAGCTGTAAATAACCAAGTGGTAGCCACAGCTGAAGCCGCCGCCGCCGCTGTCCGTCGAGAACTAGGAAGCGCCATCGACCCCGTAAGTATCCGGGAAAACATTGAAGATTACTTAGATAAGATACGTCCTCCAGAACTCGATGTGTCAAAGATTCGGAGTGATTTTGAAAATTTACTCAACGATCCGCAATTCAAAGCGATCGCTGGGACTCCAGATATCCGCAACATCGACCGCCAAAAGTTTATCGAGTTAGTCAGCAGCCGCACCGATCTTTCCAAAAAAGACGTTAGCCGCATTGCTGATACCTTGTATAAAGTTTGGCAGCAAGTGGTAAGTCAGCAACCAGCCACCCAAGACCGTTTGGGTGAATTGATGGATTATCTGAAATCACTTCCAGCAGGACAAAATAAGACAGATGAACTCAACGCCAAGTTGGATCGGTTATTAGCAGAAAAGGGTGGTTCCAAAGAATCTGACCAAAAAACTGCTTCAGGGCCAATTCAAAGTACTCTCCAGCAAGGATTATCTGCCTTAACTGGCATTGTGTTGGGCCGTGCAGATTTGTCTGATTTGGATGTGGAAAAAATCTTAGGTAGTCTTACTAGCGCGAAAGATAAAGTCACCGAACAAGCAGATAAGTTAGGCTTGCCAACACCGTCACAACCCTATAGCCCAATTCGGGCTGATGTCGAAAATTACCTGTATAATACTTATGCTTGGCAACTGAGTCCAGAAAGAATTGCACAGGAATTTCATGATGTTATCTACGACCCAGCAGCCGATCCTGGAATCGTCCGTAGGGAACTAGAACGACTATCCCGCAATGATTTCGTCAAAATTTTGCAACAAAGAGGATTGCTGACTCAAGGTCAAATTCAACGCATTGCCAATCAGCTAGAAACTGTCCGCCAAGAAGTGCTAATAACAGTCAGAGCTATTGAAGAAAGAGATATAGTCCAAGACTTGCAACGCGCAGTAGAAAATTATCTGCTCGTGACTCCCAAGGCAGATTTGACACCCGAAGGCATTGAGCAGAATTTTAAACCACTGTTGGAAGACTCAGAGGCAGATTATGAAACTCTGACATTGCGGCTAGCGCACCTTGACCGCCAAGAAATTCGGCAGATATTGCTACAACGTAATGATGTCCAGTTATATGAAGTAGATAGCATTGTCGATGAATTGGAAAAACAACGCGATCGCGTTTTGGTAGAATCCAAAGGACTAGCAGAACAGGCACAATATCAAGCAGAAACCCTGTGGCTGAATGTAGAATCATATCTGCGTAACACTGGCAAATCAGAACTGAATCCTGATGGCATCCGCGCCGACTTCAAAAAGCTACTAGAAGATCCGCAAGCTGGAGTTAGCTCAATTCGGGCGCGCTTGTCTCGCTTTGACCGCGATACCTTAGTACAGTTGTTGAGTCAGCGAGAAGATTTGAGTGAAGATCAAGTTAATCAAATCATCAATGCTACTGAGGAGTCATGGTATAATATTCGCCACACACCTCAAATTGTAGTCGATAAAGCTAAAGAGCAATACGACTCTGTGACGACAACGATCGCAGATTATCTCCGAAATACTGGCAAACAAGAACTCAATCCTGAAGGTATTCAGCGAGATTTGAACAAATTGTTTGAAAATCCCAAAGAAGGAGCCGTCGCATTGCGCCGTCGGTTGTCGCGGGTAGACAGAGATACACTGGTGAAATTGCTCAGTCAACGCCAAGACTTGAGTGAAGAACAAGTCAATGAAATTATTGATTCCACCCAAACTTCGATTCGTAACTTTGTGCGTGCGCCTCGTCGTCTAGCTAGCCGTACACAACAAAGAGTAGAATCATTCAAAGGTTATTTGGAAGAGTATCTGCGTCAAACGGGTAAAGAAGAACTCAACCCAGAAGGTATCAAACGCGACTTGCAATTATTGTTGCACGATCCGCGAGTGGGCGTAGAAAGTTTTGGCGATCGCCTTTCCCAGTTTGACCGTGATACCATCATCGCCCTGCTGAAAATTCGAGAAGATATTTCTGATGAAGAAGCAGCACGGATTGCCGATAATATGGTGTCCGTAAGGGATCAATTTGTCGAACAAGTACGCAGCATTCAACGGGGCATTCAAGATGCAATTGATGGGGTTTTTGCCCGCATTCGTAACTATCTCAACTCCCTGGATCGCCCAGAACTTAACTATGATAGTATTAAGCGCGATATTCGCACAGTTTTTGACGATCCCCAAGCGGGTTTTGATGCCCTGCGCGATCGCTTGTCCTCCTTTGACCGTGATACCCTAGTGGCAATCATGAGTTCTCGTGAGGACATCTCCGAAGAAGATGCCAACCGAATCATCGACCAAATTGAACGGGCGCGCAACACAGTATTACAACGTGCAGAACGCATACAGCAGGAAGCCCAACGCCGTCTAGAACAGGTAAAGCATCAAGCACAGCGGCAAGCAGAAGAAACCCGCAAAGCCGCAGCTACAGCAGCGTGGTGGCTGTTTGCCACAGCATTTGTCTCCGCCATTTTCTCTGCATTAGGAGGAGCGATCGCTGTAGTTTAACAAGTTGTCTCCGCTAACTTTTCAGCCTCCCATTCTGGGAGGCTTTTCTATTTTAAGTACGTCGAGAATAAAGAAATACGCATTGGTATTTGTGTAATTATGTCTTTCAATATAGTCATATATGAATATCCTTTACTGCTCTAATCTCAGCAATTAGATGGGTGAAAATAGAATTGGTTTAATGTTTTAATTTTTTTAAATAACTTGCAATTAAATCTCAGCCTATTATCAATAAATTACTCTGTAATTTTTGCAAGTTAATAATTTTACCTAAGTAGTAATTTCAAACAATGGAAAACACGTTAGTTGATAAAACCTTCCGTGACAGCAGTGGCAAAATTGTTGTGGCTCAAATGCCAAACCCCCCACTTATTCTTTGGATAGTAGCTAGTTTACTCACTCTAGTTTTTACAAGTGGTAAAATCAATACAGTGTTAGACTTTGTGGCAAATGGCGCATTGTTTACTTGGGCGTGGATGGAGCTATTTCAAGGCGTTAATTATTTTCGCAGAGCGCTAGGTCTTGCCGTATTAATTGGAATGATTGCATACAGAATTCAGTAAGTATACTTAATTAAGTAATCAATAATACTCAAAGGAGAATTCTAAACTCCTTTTTTTTGTCCAAAATTTAAAATGTGAATAAAGTCATACTGATATTATGACTTTATTACACTGTGTTTTCTTATTCAGCATTTTAAACTGAGAGCAATACAGCAAATCAATTAAGTCGTGTAACAAACAAAGCTTACTGTAAAGCTAATGAGTAAGAATATCTGTTCGCGAATTATTGATAAATGCTGTATAAAACTCAAGCAAATTAATTGATGGAGATTTGAATATGAAACGTATTTTATTAGGTACATTACTTGCTCTCCCATTTGCAATTTCCTCTTTACCGTCACAAGCATCAGCAGCAGAAATCATTGTCAGACCCAATGTTCATAGAACTGCTATTGTGCGTAAACCTGTTGTCGTCCGATACCAACGGAAGTTAATTCCTGCACATTGGGAAACAGTACGACGCGGTAACAGATGGGTTAAAGTTAGAGTTCCTGCTCGTTATGTAAATGTCAGAGTTTAATATCTAAATAGAGGCTAACAACTTTAGTTGTTAGCCTCTATTAGTTAAAACTTTATTGCGGAAGAAGACTTATAATTAAATACAAGTAGTTAACATAAGTCAATTTAATCAACATGAATATATCTCAAAAATCTCATCTTTTAAAAAAGCTTGTAATATTTGTACTAGGAATTAGTTTTGTAACAGCCTGCGATTCCATTCAGGCTGACGAAAAAAATATAAATAAAGAAAAAATCTTGATTGGTGATAATTATGGAGAATTATACGATCAAGGAAAGTTACGTACTTACTATTTTTACACTCCAAAATCTTATAACCGACACCGCCCGATACCATTAGTTTTAGTGTTTCATGGAGATGATAGTAATGGTCGGTCTATCAGTAACGTGACTCGCTTCAATAAATTAGCAGAGCAAAAAGGATTTATTGTTGTTTATCCAGATGGAATTGACCAAAAATGGAGTCTTAGAGGTAACGCTCAAGGAAAGGTAGATGATGTTTTATTTGTCAGTGCTTTGATTAATCATCTTCAGCAGCAGCTTAATATTGATAGTCATAAAGTTTATGCCACCGGTTTTTCTAGAGGTGGTATACTTACCCAAGCACTAGCTTGTAAGTTACCTGATAAAATTGCTGGCTTTGCATCAGTAGCTGGTTCGCTCCCAGTTAGACTCAAACCTAGTTGCCAGCCTCAAACTCCGATATCGATGTTAACGATCAACGGTACAAACGATCGCGATGTACTTTATGAAGGTGACGATCGCACTCAACGAGGAGCACTGGTTTCGATCTCAGACATGGTACAGTTTTGGCGATCGCACGATCGATGTACCTTATCAAATAAATCTCCAAATTTTTCTGAAGATAAAGTGAAAACCGCTATCTACACAGGTTGCAGTGGCAATTCCGAAGTTTGGCAGCTAGCGGTAGTCAACGGTGGACATTTCTGGCCTGGTGGTTCTTCAACTGACGAGAACCTAAACAAATTCAATGCGAAGTTGGGGCTGAACGCCAGTGAAACAATTTGGGACTTTTTTCAGCGTCACAGTTCATAAGTAGCTAATTTTTTAAACACCATTTTCCTTAAACCATGCCAAGAGGCGTTTCCAACCATCTTGAGCTTCTTGTTCGCGGTAGGAGGGGCGATAATCGGCAAAAAATGCGTGAGGTGCATTGGGATAGACGATAATTTCAGATTTGCTACTGCTAGACTTTAAGCGATCGCGCATTTGTTCTACTGTATCAACAGGAATACCTGTATCCTTGCCACCATAGAGTCCGAGAACGGGAACTGTCAGTTTTGATGCAATATCGACAGGATACTTGGGCTGAAGTTCGGTAGCATCGCCCACAAGTCGCCCATACCAAGCTACACCAGCTTTTACCTGGGGATTATGTGCTGCATATAACCAGGTAATACGACCGCCCCAACAGAAGCCTGTAATTCCCAATTTCTCGCCATTACCCTTAGCTGACTTCTTTGCCCAATTTACTGTAGCATCAAGATCGGATAATACTTGGGCATCTGGTACTTTGGCGACAATTGGACGAATTTCGTCTATATTGCTTAACTTCGAGACATCACCTTGACGGATAAATAATTCAGGTGCGATCGCTAAATATCCCAACCGAGCAAAGCGACGAGTGATATCCTGGATATGCTCGTGTACACCAAAAATTTCCTGAATTACCAGAACGATTGGGAAATTATCACCAGTAGCTGGTGCTGCTCTATAGGCAGGAATTTCGCCATCTTTGACAGGAATTTTCACTGCACCAGCTACTAACCCCTTGGCATCAGTAGTGATGACTCCGGCAGAAATGGGTTGTACTGCAAGGGCAAAACCTGTCGCCACTGTCGCTGTTGCAATAAATTTGCGGCGCGTTAGTTCTTTCATCATCTCTATGTTGAATTGGCGAAAACTTTTATTCTTTGTTATACGTACAATACTACGATAACAAATACTACAATTTATGAATCATTTTACTGTAATATTAGCTTCATTTGCTGTCTAAGTAGTTGTTGTATTAGTATTGTTGCGGTTACGCTGCCAAATTGCAATTCATCAAAATCCCTATTAATCCGTGTTTTGTACTTGCCTTTCGTGGTACATTTTTGGAAAGTGATGGTTCCTGATTTGATATCAGTCATCAACAGAACCAACGCTTCTGATACGCGACAACCAGTAAATAGGCAGATGCCAAACAGAGCGCGATCGCGTGGGGTCAAAAATCCCTCGGTGAATAATCGCCTTAATTCGTCTTTCCTTAATATTTTGCCTTGTCCATTGCCGTCTACTTTCATTTTTGGGATCTCAAGGGCATTACACCTAACTCATAATTTGTATATTTAATGATTTGTTATAAATTGAGTATTTAATAAAAATTACTATATGAATCAACCACCCTCTTCACCGAATGCCAATCAACCAACTTCTTTACAGACACCTAAAAGGTCTGCATTAACTCAATTTTTTAAAGCAAATCATTGGAAAGAAATAACAACATTAACCCTAAGTTTAATAGGTGCATTTGCTTGGCTTTCTCCCTATGTATATGAACAATTCAAAAAGCCACAAGTAGAAGGTAAATTGATTAGTCTTTCATCTGTTCTAAACACAAGTTTTTCTTCCGAGGAAGGTGAAGTAGAAGGGATTGGATACTACCCCAGGATTGGTTTTACATCAGTCAATGGGAACTTTCCCGTTAAGAAAGTCGAAGTATTTATAACTTTTGAGGGTGATAAAAATAAATATCAAGGTGTCGTAATATCTGCAAGAGAATTAGGACGTGGAGTAAAAATAACACCGGATGGAAAGAAAATATCTAGAATTTTACAAGTTCCTCCTACAGAGCATGTAAGGTCGATGGTTGTTCTCCAACCTAGTCAAGTACAAATAGTATTTGTACCTTTCATTGTCGCAAGAAAATATGCTCCTTTTACTGAAATGGAATTTCATGTCTATGATTTCGAGAATAATCATAGTAGCTTTGTAATTTCTAAACAAGATATAGATAGTAGAAGTATTTTATTAGATGACCAATATTGGCATGATGCACCAGAGGAAAAATCAAATAAATTTAAAGTACAACCTGTTTTAAAAGGCGAATCAAAGACACCATAAAGCAGCCAAAAATATTACGATCATCATTTTTTATATATTTATATCTCCGCTAATGCGAATTTAAGTGAAGCGTTTTCTTACCTGTCACACTACTCCTTTTAAAGATTACTTCATGATAATAAAAAATAGTTTTAGTAGGTGCTGTAAGTACTATTAACCCAAGTTGCGGTTATCAAAATCCGGGTGCTTTTCATCCAAAAATTAGTGCAACCGCCAATGAAAAATCGTGGTTGCGCGTAGCGCAACCACGATTTTTAGGGATTGAAACTAACAAGCCATCGGGATGAATTATGGCACAACATTGCAATTCATCAAAATCCCTATTAGGGATTGAAACACTCCTCAACCCCGATTTATCCAATCTTCTCCACCAGCTAACTGACTAAGACGATCATCCATAATCGCTGATAATTCTTTTGGCGAATAAGTATATGTTAAAGCCAGTAAACTAGTTGCTGTACTTAAAATCTGGCTTTTATCTAGCATCGCAGACAACTGAGAGCGAGTAAATTTACCGTTCATCACTTCATCACTGGCATCAGCGATCGCATCTTCAATCACATCCTCTTCTATCAAATTCTCCCACTCACATAAATTAATATAGTAAGATTTTTTATTATCTTTGATATTAAGACTTTTAATTTCTCTGATTGAATTACGAATAGAACTTGCCCAGGAACCAGTTAATAGTTGTTCTACTTGGTTCTTAATCAAATGAATCAGCAGAATCCTTAAATAAACTCGGATATTCCGCATAATAGCTTGTTTACTCATTCCCTCAAATTCGTCTACAATTGCTAAAGCATCTGTATAACGTCCTTCCAAAATACTCTTTTTGAGGTCTATTAGTTCCTGCGTCATTTTTTCACCGCCTATCTGCTTAAGTACTATAAAAAAATCACCCATACTTTATTAATAGCAGAGTCTCTTAGCTGCCATTAATAAAGTAGTATTGTTCATTTATTCGCCTGTATCACTTGCAAACTCCCACCTGCATATAAAGTAGACTTACTGACTTTAAAGCCAGTCTTAGCTAACAACTCAGCTAAATCAGTTTTCAGTAATTCCCAAGCCGTTTCCGTCTCAAACAACAACAAAAACACCGATATCCCAGGCCAAAATATCGGATTTGTCGGAGCGTGAAAATCCACCAACGTAAACACCCCTCCCGGCTTCAGCACCCGATAAACTTCCTTAATAATTTTTCGTAATTGCTGAGGCTGCATCTCGTGTAATGCAACGCTGGTATGCACCACATCAAACAAATTATCTGCAAATGGCATCTCTTCAGCAAAAGCTTCTATGTATGAAGCTTTCGGTACATTTAACCGCGCCCGTTGCAAAGACTTGGGTGAAGCATCCAATCCTATTACGTTTTGTGAAGTTTTTACTAAAAACTCCGTCGTTTGGCCACTACCACAACATAAATCTAAAACCTGAGAATCTGAGTGAATTGTTAAGCCTTGCAAAGCAAATTGCCGAAAACGGGCTTCACCACCTACACTTAAGGCTGCTAAACGAGAGATACCATCATAGAACCACTGATAGCGGTAACTCCAATCTCTTAAAATTGTTGCCATTGCATATTTCCTTGCTATTAAGCTTTATATTTAATAAAGATATATTGTTAACATTAGTAAAAAACCTGAAAAGATTGGGGGAAAGTAACTGCTATGGGTCGTGTAGGCGTCTTATTACTCAATCTCGGTGGCCCTGATAAGCTAGAAGATGTCGGGCCGTTTTTGTACAATCTATTTTCCGATCCGGAAATTATTCGCCTACCATTTCGCTGGTTGCAAAAGCCCCTAGCTTGGTTTATTGCCACACGGCGAACCAGAACATCTCAAGAAAATTATAAGCAAATCGGTGGTGGTTCCCCATTGCGGCGGATTACAGAAGCCCAAGGGGAAGCTCTAAAAGAACAGTTAGATTCTTTGGGGCAAGAAGTTAATATCTACGTGGGAATGCGTTATTGGCATCCCTATACAGAAGAGGCGATCGCACAAATTACCCAAGATCGGGTAGAACACCTGGTAATATTACCACTATATCCCCAGTTTTCTATCAGCACCAGTGGTTCCAGCTTCCGGCTTTTAGACAAGCTTTGGCGAGAAGATCCAAAACTTCAACCGATTGATTACACCGTTATTCCTTCTTGGTACAAACAACCGGGCTATCTTCAAGCAATGGCGCAACTCATAGCCCAAGAACTTGAGCAATTTCCCAACCCGGATGAGGTTCATATATTCTTCAGCGCTCATGGCGTTCCGAAAAGCTACGTTGAAGAAGCAGGCGACCCTTACCAGGCGGAAATTGAAGAATGTACTGCGTTGATTATGCAGACTCTCAATCGACCCAATGCCCACACCTTAGCTTACCAAAGTCGTGTCGGGCCAGTAGAATGGCTGCAACCCTATACTGAAGATGCCCTCAAAGAACTAGGCGCGCAAGGCGTGAAAGATTTGGTTGTTGTGCCAATTAGTTTTGTCTCAGAGCATATCGAGACACTACAAGAAATTGATATTGAGTATCGAGAAGTAGCCGAAGAATCAGGAATTCACAACTTCCGCCGCGTACCTGCTCCTAATACCCATCCAGTATTTATTAATGCACTAGCCGAATTAGTGATTGATGCGCTGAGAAACCCCAGTTTCAAGCTTTCGCAAGCTGCTCAAATGAAAAAAATGGTCAAAATGTACCCTCAAGAGCGTTGGGAATGGGGTCTGACAACTAGTGCTGAAGTATGGAATGGTCGGATTGCAATGCTGGGTTTTATTGCTTTAATCGTAGAGCTGATTACCGGTCACGGCTTCTTGCACATGATTGGGCTTTTGCAGTAAATGAAAAGAGTTGGGAGTTAAGAGTTAAGAGTTAGGAGTTGGGTGGGAGTTGGGTGGGAGTTGGGAGTTAGGAGTTGGGAGTTTTTAATTTTTCTTGCTAACTCTTCACTTTTAACTTCTATCTTCATTCCTAACTTCTCACTTTTAACTCCTAACTTTTCTTTTTCTCGCTAATTCTTCACTTTTAACTTCTATCTTCATTCCTAACTTCTCACTTTTAACTCCTAACTTTTTAGCCGATACCAGTCATACCACTGTTTAGCACTACGAACTGCAAACCAAAGCAGTATTAAAGCAATTACTCCTCCTTGCCAAGGAGCATCAAAGGCAAATAGTACTAGAGCAATGCACAAGGTATCTTGAAGGAAGACTGCCCACAAAGGTAAGCCACGTAACCGATAGAACCAACCAATTTGGACGAGCTGGAGTACCAAAGCTAATAAACCTCCAATTATGGCAATCAGCCAGTTTGGGGTTGCTGTTGCTGTAGCTACTGCTAACCCCATAATTGCGCCTACAAGGGGAGACATGAATAACTGAACCACTTGGAGCAATCTTTGCCCCCAAAGCTTTTTTGAGGCTAATAATTCAATTAATGACCAACTGGTGAGGCAACATAATAATATTGGTGGAGAAATGTGAGATAAGATTGGGACTTGTGACCACAAGTTGCTACCCTGCAATAATCCAATAATTAGCAAAGGTATACCTATTCTCATTCCTGCTGCCGCAGAGGCAGAAAGTGTGGCTAGGATTTCAATCATCAAAGCACTCGTAGTATTAATAAATAAGCAAGTATTTGTAATGTATACTACCCAGTGCTAGCAATAATTCGAGCATCAAACAGATTGCAATATTAAATATTGTTGGTATCTTTATATAATAGAATTCAGGCGCAGTTTTTCTTGACAGGCTCATCCTAAACATTAGACCTCTTGCAAAAGTAACTTTTGCACTCTTGCGGGAAAAGGGACTCATCTTTATTGGGGAAAGGTTTTTTTATTCCTTTTTCCATAAAATTTAGCTCTTGTGGGGTGGGCCGGAAAGCCCGCCCGGACGTGTGAGGACACCCATCCCACAAGAAAATTTATTGCAAACATTTTTGCAAGAGACTCCATGAGCTGCGCTCACAAGGAACAATGAAAATGTCTTTTCCTCCTGCCTCCTGCCTTATTTTCAAGGCAGTTCTTGAGTAGAAACAAGCGTGAAATCAAGGCTTTTAGCAATCAACATTGTCCTAACCTATATAGCTACGGCTATATATCTTTTTTGATGATATCTGCATATTTTTGGGGTAATTTACTTATAGTAAGCGCCTAAACGCCTACTACAAGTAAATTAATCTTAAATACCTAATCGTTGGTAAACTTCTTCTAAATGCCGCAGATGTTGCTGGGGATCAAAACAAACCTCTAGTTCTGCTGGAGACAACTTTTGGGTAACACGCGGATCTTTGCTAATCAAGTCTTGGAAGTTTCCTTCTGGCTGATTCCAAGCGGCGTGAGCGCTTTCTTGAACGATCGCATAAGCTTCTTCTCGGCTGCTTCCCTTGTCTATCAAAGCTAGTAACACTTTTTGGCTGAACACAACGCCACCGTAACAGTTGAGATTGCGTTTCATGTTCTCAGGATAGACCAACAAGTTTTTCACCAAATCGGTTATTTCTGACAACATAAAATGCGTCAACGTACAAGCATCTGGCAAAATTACCCGTTCTACAGAACTGTGAGAAATGTCTCGCTCATGCCATAAAGCAACGTCTTCTAAAGCTGCACCAGCATGACTTCTGACGAGTCGTGCCATTCCCGTCAGTCGTTCCGAACGGATGGGGTTGCGCTTGTGTGGCATGGCTGAGGAGCCTTTTTGACCTTTGGCGAAAAATTCTTCAACTTCTAAAACGTCTGTTTTTTGGAGATTGCGAATTTCTACAGCAAAGCGTTCAATGGTTGCGGCTACCAAAGCTAATTGTTGCACGTAGTCAGCGTGGCGATCGCGGGAAATAACTTGAGTTGAGGCTGTATCGGGTTCGAGTCCGAGTTTTTGACAAGCGATCGCTTCTACGCGCGGTTCAATATTCGCGTATGTTCCCACTGCACCAGAAATTTTACCCACCGCAATAGTTTTGCGGAGTATTCTCAGGCGTTCTTGGTGTCGCAACACTTCTGCTAACCAACCAGCTAGTTTAAAACCAAAAGTAATCGGTTCAGCGTGAATACCGTGCGATCGGCCAGCCATTACTGTATGACGATGTTCCCGTGCTTTTTGGCGAATTACCTGAATCAAATCTTCCAGACGTTGCAATAATATATCCAGACTGGCAACTAATTGCAGTGCTAAAGCTGTATCCAAAACATCCGAACTAGTTAGACCCAAGTGAATGTAGCGTCCGGCATCACCAACATATTCATTGACATTTGTCAAAAAAGCAATGACATCGTGGCGGACTACAGCCTCAATTTCCAACACCCGCTTTGGATCAAAATCTGCCTTGGCCTTAATTTCCTCAACCGCCTCAGATGGAATGTAACCAAGTTCAGCTTGAGCCTCACAAACAGCAATTTCGACTTGCAGCCAAGTTTTTAGTTTATAGGCTTCACTCCACAGATTAGCCATTTCGGGCAAAGTATAACGCTCAATCACAGTTCGGCACAGAATACAACCGTCATATTTTACAGTTTAATTAATGTAGATCGCTTTTTAACGTTACTTTTTGCTCAGAGACGGAAGCAGTTTTTGAATCCGACATGATAATACTAATCCTGCCATCAGCTTCCATATAGGCGAACTTCACATCAGCTAAAAATTCCACACCTTGCTGACGTAACTTGCTCATTAACTCATCATCTGTAATTAACTCTCGTTGCAGATGGCGTTCAATCATCCGACCGTTTTTTACCAATAGCAGCGGTGGCGGATTCAGGAAACGTTGGAACTGGGGAATTTTGTAACCCAACCAGTTCAGCAAGTAACTCCAAAAAATCACTGTTCCTACTAGGATAGCACCTTCAGTAATTGATGTGTAATTACTTGCCATAGCATTTTGAGCAGCTTCCGCAAATAATACAACTACGAGTAAATCAGTAATTCCTAGTGTTCCTAATTGTCGGCTAGGAAGTAGGCGTAGCACTGAGAACAGCGCTAAATAGACTAGCGATCCGCGGATAATCAACTCAAAGATGCTGATGCTAGGAATAAAAATTGCTTGCCAATTGATAAAAAACCATTTTTCCATTAGTACTGATTTTCTTCCTTGTTCAATGGGCTTCTGGAAAAAATCCAGTATAAAAAAAGTCAGAATTCAGAATTACTGAATACTTTATTCATATCCTATGGCAAGAATAACTAATTACTTGGATGGGATATTAGATACTTCAATATCTATCAGATTTATCAATATAAATCTCCAGTAATTAAAGATTAAAAACGCTGATTGTTTCTTCTCTTTTTTAAGCGTTTAGGCTTCCTAAAATACTGAAAAAAGCGATTAATAAAGCGAGAAGATGGCTTCTTCTTATTCGATACTTGTTCTGTTGGCGCCTTGCCATTATAGTTTGTGTTATCAGATACATGTATAGCATTTTTAGTTGGGACTATGCCGCTGCCATGCCTTCGGGAATAAACTTGAGTAAATTCTGCACCGAAGAAAAGAATTTGTGCGGCATAGTTAACCCAAGCTAAAATCACCACCAGTGAACCAGCAGCACCATAGGTCGAGCCAAAACTACCATTACCTAAATATTGTCCTAATAAAAATCTCCCAATAGAGAACAAAACTGAGGTGATAGACGCTCCAATTAAAACATCACTCCATGCAATTTTGACATCTGGTAGAACTTTAAAAATTAGTCCAAACAGTACTGTAGTTATTGCAAAAGAGATGACTAAATTAGCAATCTGCCAGATGAAATCGAAACCTGGCAATAAGTTACTAAAGTATGTTACTAAGGTCGCTAATATCGTACTAATTACGAGAGAAACTAAAAGTAAAAAGCCAATTCCAATCACCATTGCAAAGGACAAAACGCGGAGGCGAATCATGTTATTTATGCCACGTCCAGGTTTGGGTTTCACTTCCCAAATCGTGTTCATGGCATCTTGCAACTCAGTAAATAAGCCTGTAGCGCCCAATAGCAAAACTAGGACACTAATAATCGAAGCGATCGCTCCTGTCTTTGGTTGGTTAGCATTTTGGATGGCTGTTTCGAGAAACTTGGCGCCATCTACCCCGACTAAACCTTGAATTTGCCCGACAATTTGACCTCTTGCCGCTTCCTCTCCAAATACTGCACCTGCGATCGCAATTACAATAATTAGCAACGGTGCAATGGAAAAAATCGTGTAATAAGCTAACGCCGCCGCTAACCGCGAGGCTTTATCGTCACTCCATTCTTTGAATGTCTCTTGTAGTAACTTCCAAATTTCTTGCAAATTCATCCAATCAGTCTCCTTGTAAGGGATGTTGCTTAGTCCCTGCTATATTGGATACTGATTTGCTGAGTTACGGCATCCCCCCAAGGGTGTTTGTGAAGCGTCCTTGGGGAGGAATTTAGAATTTTATAGTGATATGACAATGCGATGTCTAAGGGCGGGCGTAGCTGCGGCGCTAATTGGCGATAATAAAGATGCGCTGATGTTGATATAGCAAAGTAATTTTTACCTAGAAGCAATGACACAGACCGCAGCAATTACAGAAGCGATTACCACTCTAGAGGATGCAGAAAATCGATTTGGTTTTGTCCGTGTTGAAAACGAGCAATTTTTCCCAGAGTGGTATGAGGGATTGTCTGAAATTACAGAAGCGGAAAAAGCTTCTGTGGATGTCGTGCGTCGCAGGTATCTTTATCACCGTGCCGGAGGTGATTTACTAGAAGGGACAGTCATATTGTTGGTGTCACCAATACTTGCACTCTCTGGATTTTACGATCCTCCTTTCAGAATTAAGGCTGAATCACCCGTGGAACTAATTCTGGATGATGGCGAGGAGACACTGCGTGGACGGATTGATGTTTTAGTGTTGCAAGATCGGTTATGGGTAATGGTGTTGGAGTCGAAAAAAACCACACTTTCAGTTTGGTCGGCTGTACCGCAAGCTCTAGCTTATATGATGGTTAACCCCAATCCCAATAAACCTGTGTTTGGGATGGTGACGAATGGAGACGATATTTTATTTATCAAAGTGACGCAAACAAATACACCACAGTATGATTTGTCAAGAGTTTTTGCTCCCTTTACATCCGCGAGAGAACTGTACGCCATTTTGCAAATTCTCAAGCGTATTGGTCAGTTAATTTCTCCTACGTCTTAGCGTTCCCTTTTCCCTTTTATTGCATTCTATCTATCGTGCGATACTGAATCGCTTCCGCTACATGATTGGTTTGTAGCTCATCTTCTCCTGCTAAATCTGCAATAGTCCGTGCTACTTTGAGAATGCGATCGCTTGCTCTTGCCGATAAACCTAATTTTCTAATTGCTGCTTCTAATAAATTGCGACTTCCATCATCTAACTTGCACCATTTTTGCAGATGACTACTCTGCATTTGGGCATTGCAACGCAGATTTGCTTCTTTTTGAAAACGAGTAATTGCGCGATCGCGTGCTTCTTGTACTCGTTGACGCACCGATGTTGATGCTTCCCCCGTCGGTTGTTGAGTAATTTCTTCTGGTTTCAAGCGATTCACCGCCACTTGTAAATCAATCCGATCCATCAACGGCCCGGAAAGTTTTGCCCAATATTGCTCGCGTTGCCGAAGAGAACAAGTACACTGTTGGATAGTATCGCCATAGTAACCGCAAGGACAGGGGTTGGTACTCGCTACCAAAGTAAACTGTGCGGGAAAAACAACTGATAATTTGGTGCGGGAAATCGTCACAAAACCATCTTCTAAAGGTTGACGCAGAAACTCTAAAACATCACGTTTAAATTCTGTCAATTCGTCCAAGAATAAGATCCCATTGTGGGATAATGATATTTCGCCAGGACGAGGGAAACTACCACCGCCTACAAGAGAAGGCCCGGATGCCGAGTGGTGGGGACTGCGAAAAGGGCGATCGCGTACCAATTTACCACGATTTTTTAATAAACCAGCTACCGAATGAATGCGAGTCACTTCCAAAGATTCGGCAAAGCTCAATGGCGGTAAAATTCCCGGTAAGCGCCTTGCTAACATCGTCTTCCCACTACCGGGCGGCCCGACAAAAATTAAATTATGCCCACCAGCCGCAGCAATTTCTAAAGCACGACGCCCATGAGCTTGTCCTTTGACATCATGCAAATCTGTGCCAGGGTAGGATACTGTTGTTGTCTGTGTTGTACTATCTATCTGCACAGGTTTGTAACGCCCCGGATTATTTAAAAAATCCACCACCTCAGACAGATGTTTGCAGCCGTAAACAGTTAAATCTTCAACCACTGCCGCTTCTTGGGCATTATCAGCAGGGAGAACTAAACCTGCAATTCCCATCTTTTGCGCTGCTGCTGCGATCGGTAATACACCAGCCACGGGACGTAAACTGCCATCCAAAGAGACCTCGCCCAAAAATAGATAATCCCCCAACAAATCAGCGCTAACTTGCTCAGAAGCCGCCAAAATTCCTACACTAATAGGCAAATCGAAACAGGGGCCTTCTTTGCGCAAATCTGCCGGGGTTAAATTAATTACTATCTTTCGCATCGGAAAGGCAAAGCCAGTATTTTTCAAAGTTGCTTTGACTCTTTCTCTGGATTCTTGAATCGCTGAATCTGGAAGTCCCAAGACAATAATTCCCGGTAATCCCCCTGACACATCGACTTCCACGCCGACTTTGACGGCATCGATGCCCACAATTGATGCACTCCAGACTCTAGCAAGCATTGCTTATATAACAGTAAACCAATAGACATCTCTAGCAGATGAGTTGATAAATTGTCATTAGTGAAACCACATAGACGATTTTTTGGAATTAAGGCTAGTTGGCTTATGAATGGCTGGGGCCAGTGATGTTTGCTGGTGCTTTGGTACTGCTGTCGCTGGGGTATCCGGTGGCTTTTTCTTTGGGTGGCGTGGCAATTTTATGAGGTAGTGTTTCGACTACGCTCAACAACCAAAGAGGATTTGATTTGTTTCTTCCATCTATAACAGAAGCGAGCGCGTCCGTAAACAGCTTTCATCAGTCTCAGCATCATCTGACCAAGTTTTCGTGAGTAGAGCATTGGTTATCGCTCTTTGCTGCTTTCTTCATAAGCGTATTTAACCGCTTTTTCTAATTCTTCTTGACTCTTTTTTATTTCAACTTGTAATCTTAAATCCATCACTCTGAAACCAAATTTACCATTGTTGATAATTTAGCGCAGCTTCATAGAGAAATGGTATTAGTGTAATAGTTGATTTTGTTTACACCTAGTTGTTAAATTGATAATCATAATGCTCGAATTTCAAACTAAATCTAATTTATTTGGACAGGAAAGAACACTGATAGATTTGCTATACCAAAGGGCTAAAAACCAACCGCATCAACCAGCTTACATATTTCTTCAAGATGGTGAAATAGAAACTAACCGTCTAACCTACCAGGAATTGGAAAATAAAGTAAAGGCGATCGCGGCTGATCTCCAATCGTTCTCTTCACTAGGAGATAGAGCTTTGCTACTTTACCCACCTGGATTAGACTTTATCGCAGGCTTCTTCGCCTGTCTGTATGCAGGGATTGTTGCCGTTCCCGCCTATCCACCCAAACGAAATCAAAAACTATCTCGATTGCAAGCGATTATTCGAGACGCTCAAGCTACCTTGTTATTAACCACCGCAGATATGTTCCAAGTAATTGAGCAATATGGAACAAATGAACCGACATTTAAACAGTTGCATTGGGTTTTAACCGATCGAATAGTAACTTCTTCCCACGACTTTACCCCTGTAGCGGTGGAATCCAACACCCTAGCTTTATTACAATACACCTCTGGTTCAACTGGTACTCCCAAGGGAGTCATGGTTTCCCACGGCAATTTGATCCACAACTGCGCCGCCATCGGTCAATTCTTTGAAAAAAAACCCGATATTGGATTCTCTTGGTTACCGCCCTACCATGACATGGGATTAATCGGAGGTATACTCCAACCTCTATCTGCGGGATTTCCTTTAATATTCATGCCACCATTGGCATTTCTGCAAAACCCGATGCGTTGGCTAAAGGGAATCTCAACTTACAAGGTAACAGTGAGTCCAGCGCCTAACTTTGCTTACGATCTCTGCGTGCAAAATATTAAGCCAGAGCAATTAGACAACCTCGATCTCAGCAGTTGGGAAATTGCCCTCAATGGTGCCGAACCGATTCGAGCCGAAACTATAGAGTCTTTTACCAAGCTATTTTCGCCCTACGGATTTCGCCCCAGTAGCTTTAAAACCTGCTATGGAATGGCAGAGACAACCCTGCTAGTAACTGGAGTGAAGAAAGCAGAAGTACCGACCATCAAGGTTTGCGATGCCAAGGTTTTAGAGCAAAACCAAGTAGTTAGCTGCGATCGCGATCGCCTTTATCGGAAATTAGTTAGTTGCGGTCATCCTTGGTTAAAGCAAATTGTAGCGATCGCCAATCCAGTTTCATTAACAAAATGCGAAGCAGGACAAGTGGGAGAAATCTGGGTTGCTGGTGAGAGTGTCACACAGGGATATTGGAATCGATCTGAGGAAACTCAGAAAACATTTGGTGCTTATCTGGCTGATACGGGAGAGGGGCCGTTTTTGCGAACCGGAGATTTAGGTTTTTGGGAGGATGAAGCTGGGTTATTTATTACGGGTCGTCTCAAGGATTTGTTGGTAATTCGAGGACGAAATCATTATCCTCAAGACATTGAACAAACAGTGGAAATTAGTCATCCAGGGTTAGCCTTTCACGGTAGTGCAGCCTTTACTGTGGAAATGGCTGGAAGCGATTGCTTGATTGTTGTTTCTGAAGTGAAGCGAACTTATCTACGGAATCTCAATGTTGACGAGGTTGTGAAAGTCATTAGAAAAGAAGTATTAAGAGAACACGATCTACAAGTTTATCGAGTTTTGCTGCTCAAACCCGGAACTCTCCCCAAAACCTCCAGTGGCAAGATTCAGCGCCTTATCTGTCGGGAGAATTTATTAGCGGGTAATTTGTCATCGATAAACTCAGAATCGACAGATATTCCTCTTCACCTCAACAAGTATGCCCAGCCCTATAGTGTAGAGTCAATCCAAGATTGGATATCCCAGTGGCTAGCTGCAAAATTGCATATTCCCATACAATCTATTGACCAAAAGGAATCTTTTGAAACCTATGGTTTGGATTCTATTCAAGTAGCAAAATTTATTCAAGACTTGGAGGCTTGGTCAGGTTATTTACTCAACATTTCTACACTGCAAACATTTGGAGCGATCGCCACTTTAGCCCAATATCTCACTAAAGAACTCGCTCACCACAATCACCAGCCTTTAACTCAAATTCCACCTGAACATTATCAATTTGAGTGCTTTCCAGAATATGCACAACTCCAGCAACGGTTAATCCAAATTCAAACTCTGGAAATCCCCAATCCTTATTTTCAGATGCAGGAATCCCTAACTAGGGATTGCACTCAAGTTCAGGGACGTACACTGATTAATTATTCCACTTACAACTATTTGGGCTTATCAGGAGATCCGGCAGTTTCCGCAGCAGCTAAAGATGCGATCGATCGCTATGGTACATCGGTTGGTGCTAGCCGTTTGGCATCAGGTGAACGTCTTCTACATCAAGAACTAGAACAAGAAATTGCCGAGTTTCTTGGCGTAGAAGACTGCATTGTTTACGTTAGCGGTCATGCAACCAACGTTACTACCATTGGACACCTGTTTAACTCCCAGGATTTAATCTTTTATGATGCCCTGAGTCACAATAGTATTTTGCAAGGCTGCGCTTTATCCAGTGCGAAGACTGTGCCTTTTCCCCACAATGATTGGCAAGCTCTAGATCAGATGTTGCAAGACCAACGTCAACACTATCGGCGAGTTCTGATTGTCATTGAAGGCATTTACAGCATGGATGGGGATATCCCGGACTTGCCCCGGTTTATTGAACTGAAGCAACGCCACAAAGCTTTACTCATGGTAGACGAAGCCCATTCTATTGGCGTACTGGGTCAGCAAGGACGGGGTATTGGTGAGTTTTTTGGTGTGCAACCAGCGAATGTCGATCTATGGATGGGAACTCTCAGTAAAGCTTTTGCCAGTTGTGGGGGATATATTGCCGGGTCTAAAGCCTTGGTGAATTATTTAAAATATACTGCCCCTGGTTTTGTTTACAGTGTGGGATTATCCCCCGCCAATACCGCCGCCGCCTTAACAGCCTTGCGTTTACTTAAAGCCCAACCCACACGAGTTAAAATTTTACAACAGCGCTCGCAATACTTTTTAAAACAGGCTAAAGCTAAAGGTTGGAATACAGCCACAAGCCAAAATTCTCCAATTATTCCCATTGTGGTGGGGAATTCTTTAACCTGTATTCAGCTTTCTCATCTTCTTTTTCAAGCAGGTATTAACGTTCAACCAATCATTTATCCAGCTGTTGCCAATCATGCCGCACGTCTGCGATTTTTTATCAGTTGTCTTCACACAGAAGAACAAATTAACACTACAATCGCAGCCTTGGCGATCGCATTTACCCAAGTACCTAATAGCATAGAAGATGTATAAACACGCAATTATTACTGGTGGCTCCAGTGGTATTGGGAAAGCGATCGCTAAACTTCTGGTGCAATCTGGTAGTAGTATCTCTATCATTGCTCGCACTCAGACTCAGCTCAACTCTACCAAAGCAGAACTCGAAACCTTTAAAACCGATCCCAATCAGCAAATATTAGTTATTTCCGCAGATGTATCTGAACGCGAACAAGTGGAAAATGCGATCGCATCTGCCATTATTCAGCTAGATGTACCGGACTTATTGATTACCTCTGCGGGGATTGCCCATCCAGGGTATTTCGCCGAACTACCTGTGACGATTTTTGAACAAACAATGGCGATCAATTACTTTGGGACTCTTTATAGTATTAAGGCTGTCTTACCCAGCATGATGCACCAGGGAAAAGGTCATATTGTCGTAATTTCTTCGGGAGTCGGATTGATTGGTTTATACGGTTATACGCCATATAGTCCCAGTAAATTTGCTGTGCGAGGATTAGCTGAGTCGCTGCGGGGCGAACTCAAAACCGCAGGTATCCACATTTCCATTGTTTACCCACCAGATACCGATACGCCTCAATTGGCAGCCGAAAATAAAACAAAGCCAATGGAAACCAAACTGATTACCCAATCCGCCCAAACCATGACAGCCGAGAAAGTCGCCTTTGATATCTTACTGAGAGTAAAACGAAAAGTGTTTGCAATTACACCAGGAATAGAAATGTCTTTACTGTTGCAGTTTCACAGTTTTTTTGCACCGATATTGCAATGGTATTTTGACCGTGTTGTGTGGCGATCGCGCAATATCAAGAAAGGCGATAATAATGAGTAATTGATAATAATTTTATAGTTTTTTTAATACATTAAATGAGTGGAAAATATTAACAATATTACCGACTAAGTTGAGCTACCGCCGATAATTTCTGCTTGATGCCATCGGCTCCAACAGGATCGTTGTACTGCTGGCAAAAAGCTACCATTTTCATGTCCAGTCCTCAATGGATAAACCTGCAATTTGTCCAAAATCAGAGCTGTTCCGAGTCAACACAACTGCTTGATTCACCAGCGCAACCGATGCAATTTTTAAATCCATCGTGCCAAGTCGTAGATACGTTTTCCTGAGACGTTGAAACTCTTGAGCAGCTTGTTCATTAAATTCCAGAATCGGGATCGCGCAGTAATTTGCTAGTTGTCGCCTTAACTGTTTGTACGCTTCAACCTGCTGTTCCACAGTCTGAGCTTTCGCTACATAACTCAACCACCCCCGCATTTGTTCCTCGTAGCTAATGATGCTCACCGCTACTTGAGTGGAACTGACGTTTGCCAGTCTTTGCATCAGGCGTTGAGCTTGAACTCCTCCACGATCTAAAACACTGAGATGATCAGTATCGAAAATGTACATCTACTCATCGGATGCCTGTATAGAACTTGGGCGCAGAGAGTCACGATACTCACGCCCCAACCGCATTGCCTCATCATAAGCTGAGTTGTCAGCAAATGTTCCAGCAATTTGCTCCCACCAGGGTATAGAAGATGAATTGGATTCTACCTTGTTTTTAAGCAGTGCCACTTCAGCTTCTAAATTGGCTACCCGTTCCTCTAACTGTTCTGGCATTGGCAACAAACCTCATTTGAACTCTAATTTTATTTTGCTCGTGCGCTGTGCCGAAGTGTTAGGTTGCGCTGTTTTTCTTCTTCTGCATTTGATACTCCTTCGTTTCAAATAAAAAGTCACACAGCGTTTTAGCCGAATTAACTGCTAACCTTGCATGATACTCCAATGGTTTATAGGAAATGACATGAGAATCACTCATCGTATTTCGCAAAGTAGCCAAGCCAGAAATTATGCTTGTTAGCCCTGAGAGAATTTGCTGCAAACATTCTGCAAGATTTTCCTGACCTGGAGAAAGATTCAAATGTTTTTGAACCCTCCTATAAAGCTTTGGAAGGTTTCCATCATATTCTGGTGGATTAATATCAAACTCTTTTTCAATTGCAGATAAGACTGTTTCAACGAAAGATCGTGCGTTAGTTATTGCTCCATCAAAGTCGCCTTCAGTAAGTTTTTTGTCACATTTTTTAATTTGCTCGTCAATAAAAATGTGTGTTATCTCAACCGAATTATTGTAGGGATGTGACAAATTAATTTGAGAGCCACCTAGCTGGTAAACTTCCCACTTCTTACCCGCAGGTCGCAATTGATAGTTATCAAATTCAATAAATTGGTTGAAGTGTTCAACCGCAGCATTTATACTGTGTTCTTTTCCAAGAAAATGACGAGGATCAAATGTGGCAATCACTATATTTTTCATGGTTGGCGTGTCATTGAACTCACGCAACTTCTCTTCGGCGTAATACCAACGAGAAGGAAAACCACTACCGTATATATTCTCTAAACCAAATTCATTAAAAAACAAAACGAGTTGTGAACCAGAGCGATAGGGTGAAAGCTTTGCATCACCAGTGATAATAGAGCCGAGCGCTGATATTGTTTGTTCTGATATCTTCACACTTCAACCCACCTTGAGTGCCATACTGATAATTTTAAAGTACTGTCATTACCAAAGAATAAGCCACTTAACTAGTTATTATACAAGACCTTTCCGCATAACTCCTCAGTGTAGGGTAGTAATATAGAATTGTCTCCGTAACATCCCTTTTCGGACATTATACAGAAGTTTTCCGCATAGCTGACCAATTGTGGATATCGTCCAGAATAATTCCGAATATCAACCTTTAAAAATTCGCGTAAGCATAGCCCGTCGGAGACATCGCTTGCACGTCATAAGTTACCGCGTCAACAAATCCCACAGTTACAATTTGGATGAATTATGAGTGATGAAAAAACCTTTTCACTGCATATTTTTACACTCAATGCAGGTGGAGGGCACTACGCTACCCTAAAAGCCTTAAGTGCGATCGCCGAGCAACAAAAACGACCTTGGCAAATCACTGTAACAGATATCGGTCAACTATCAGAGCCGCTAGACCCTTATAAAAAGCTATTCGGTTCAGACGGTAATGAACTTTACAACGAGATGATCGGTGCAGATTGGACATGGCTACATCCAGTGATGATGTTTTTTGATAAGTTTTTTATTCGCCTGTTGCATCCCATTGGTGTTAAATTGGGCGAACAACATTGGCGACAGCAACTTCCCCCTGATTTAGTCATTTCTTTAATTCCCCTCTATAACCGAGCAATTTGGGACAGTCTGCAACGAGTTAAAGTCAACACTCCAATGGTTACAATCATGACTGACTTTGCAGATAGTCCTCCCCATTTCTGGATAGAACCTAAAACTAAAAGTTACTTAATCTGCGGAACCGATCGCGCCACTGAGCAAGCACGTTCTTTAGATGTATCAGAAGAACACATTATGCAAACTTCAGGAATGATTGTACATCCTACTTTTTATCAACCTATGTCTGAAGATAACCGTGTAGAAAGACAGCGTTTAGGATTAGATCCAGACCGAGTAACGGGAATTGTTTTGTTTGGAGGAAAAGGTTGTACAACAATGCTCAACATTGCCCAACATTTAGATTGTATCAGCGATCGAGTGCAGTTGATTTTTTTATGCGGTTATAATCAAAAACTTGCCCAAGCATTACAAAAACGCCCAACTTCATTAAGGCAACACGTACAAGGTTTTACTGATGAAGTGCCATATTTTATGAGTCTAGCCGATTTTTTTATTGGCAAACCTGGTTCTGTCAGTATTAGTGAAGCGATGGTCATGAATTTACCTGTGATTGTCGAACACAATTCTTCAACACTCATCAATGAAAAATACAATGCTGAGTGGATATTAGAAAAACAAGTTGGTATGGCAATTAAAAGCTTTCGCCAGATTGTTCCAGCCGTTGAGGAACTTTTAAAATCTGAGAATTGGCTTCGCTACAAGGCGAATCTTGCAGCTATTCAAAACCAAGCTGTATTTGAAGTTCCTGATATTTTACAGCGTATTATTGATACCAAGTAAAAGCTATCTTCTATCAATAAATAAAAACAGGCACGATATTACTTAACTCTCAAGCGATCGCAATAATATCCTACACAAGTTTGCCCTTTGTTCTTCAAAGGTAGATGGATACTTTTTGAGTAAGGCATCGATACGATTTTGGTAGAGTTCTTTTTCATCTAGCAAACGTCTTATTTTCAAATTCAAATCCTGGCGATCGCTAAAGCACTCACCTAATTGATATTTTTCGACAAAGCTAATAGCTCCTCTATCGTTAGCTGCTGCTTTTTTGGGAAGCAGCAATGGTGTACGAGCAAGCATTGCTTCTAATAAAATACCTGCTGAAGGACGAGCCAGAATAATATCTACAGCAGACATCCATTCATCAAGATTATCTACAAAACCTAGCATTCGCGTCTCACACACTGTAGGTGTTCGCACTTTGCAATTTTGCTTTTGTCCAGCTATCTGCTCGATTTTTATCCGTAGATTCTCATCCCTACCACAAGCCACAATCACAACTAATGAGTCTATAAATAGGTTTTGTAAACATTTCAGGTATTTTACACAAAAGTTGCCGCCAAAACTACCACTAACAATCAAAATGCAAGTATCAGTCGCGGATAGCTCAAAGCGATCGCGCAGTTTTTTTCGCTCTCTAATTTGAAAATGCTTGGTTTCACGCAGAGGGCCAATTATCTCGCAACGAGCCTGATTTTGGGGTTTGTAATCTCTATCTATATTTCGATAAATTCTATTCTGTGGATAGCAAATCACAAAATCATAAAGGTATCTACCAATAAATTGGATCTGCTCAGATAATCTAGTATAACGGGTTAACTTATAAGACCAATAAGTAAGTGTAAAGGGGAAACTCTGTACAGCATTCGCAGTTTCTGGAAAATAGCAAATATGGGTAGCATTTGGGTAAACTAAATCTATAAAAATAGACAAATCTGTAATTACGAGAAAAAAGGGGATTTGCTTTTCTTTAGCCCAACTACCCAAGCATTTACCAGCAGTATCGGCAGTGCAAATTAGAATATCTGGTGCAATTTGGTCTAAAGTCTGGTGCATGGCTGCAACTGAGCTAACCTCACCAATTGGCAATAAAATCAAGCGCATCAAATAATTAATTAATATATCCGCCAACTCGATCCAGTTATGGCGCATAAATAAATTCCACGCACTAACCCAGGCTTTTGTCAATAGTTCGCTCAAAGGGTCTTGCAGTAATTCAGTTATAGTGTAGTTGATGATTTCAAAATTACCATTCTGTAAGATTTCCTTGGTGAGAATATTAGCCATAACTTCATGACCCATTCCCGATCGCTCATAGACAATCAAAATTTTAATTTTGGCGGCATCAGACATATAATTTGTGCGTTCAAGCTTCTTCAATCCCTGGTAAACTAGTCAAATCAGTCGGATCTAATCGCTCCGATATCGGGCAGAACCATTGTTCAACAACCGTTAGCGTACCTGCTAAAAACCGATCTCGACAGCGACGGCGTTGTACTTTGCCGCTTTGGGTTTTAGGAAGAGTAGCAGGTTTTAAAAGTGCGATCGCATAAACTTCGACTAAATGCTGCATCACCATAGTTTGCCGAATCGCACCAATTATCTCTGCAATCTGCTCGGAATTTAATTTGCGGAGCGCTTGGCGATCGATTTCTTGAGCAATTACTAGTCTTTCTTCTCCCTCTACATCTACGGAAAAAGCAGCACTGGCATTAACTGATAAAGCTGGATGGCTATTTTCTGAGGTTTGCTCCAGAGTTTGAGGATAGAAATTGCGTCCCCAAAAAATCATCATGTCTTTGAGACGACCAGTAATAAATAGTTGGTCATCATGAATAAAACCTAAATCTCCAGTTCTTAAAAAGGGGCCATCATTACTATCTGCCAAATAACTTTGAAAAGTTTGCTCGCTTTCTTCAAGGCGATGCCAATAACTGCGACTCAGCCCAGCGCCTTGCACCCAAATTTCACCGACACCATCAGGTAAACAAGGACTCTTAGTCTTTGGGTTGACAATTATCACTCGGTTTCCCGGCCACGGATGACCGCAACTAATCAGCATTCGCGCCCCAGGTTGCCCTTCTGTTACGGTAACTACTCGATTCTGTTCTAAGGCTTTTTCATCTACAAACTGAATGGCTGATAGCTCTTTTACAAAACCTCCAGAGATCCCCAAAGTTGCTTCTGCCATACCATAGGATAAATAAAATGCTTCTCGTCGAAAGCCATAAGGTGCAAATAAGGCTGTAAACTTTTCCAAAGTTTCAGGTCGTATAGGTTCAGCCGCATTCCCGGCAATTTCCCAACTACTCAAATCGAGATTTGGGATTTGTTCTGGTTTAACTCTTTGAACGCAGAGATCGTAGATAAAATTAGGGCCGCCACTGATGGTTGCTTTATGGGTTGAAATTGCTTTGAGCCAACGACTGGGGTTTTGAAAAACGGCTATTGGTGACATTAAAGCAGTACAAGCTCCAGCATAAATGGTTAGCATAATGCCAGCGACCAAACCCATGTCATGGGTTAAAGGCAACCAATTCACTCCTCGAAAATCAAAAGTAGGAAATATCTGCTGAAAATTGGCGCAGTTTTGCAACACATTGCCGTGGGAAATTGTCACTGCTTTCGGAATACCTGTGGAACCAGAGGTGTATTGAAAATAAGCGATCGCATCACGATCGATTTCTCTCTTTTGCCAGTTAAAGCTAGCATCTAAAGAAATTCGATCCGTGGCTATCCAAGACAGTTGTGGACGATCCAAAGATTCAGCCAACCACCCTAACCATGAATCCTGTAACTTATCTATGAGTGCGGCAGAAGTCAGAGCAATACCCACTTGACATTCCTGGATGCGAAAGCCAAAATCTACCCATTCTTCTGGATTTTGAGGTGGTCTTGTCGGTATAGCGATCGCGCCAGCATAGAAGCAGCCAAACAAGGCTGCAATAAACTCCAGAGAGGCGTTGAACGGATAAACTAATAAAACGCGATGGCCAACCGAAGTCACAGACTCAAGACTAGCAGCAATAGCACGAACTTGGCGATCGAGGGCTTGATATGTAAGGCTGTCTGACTCTATTTCTCCATCCTTAAGAAATGTGAAAACTTGATTATCGGGTTGTTTTTGAGCGCGATCGCTCAGGAGTTCAATTAGGGATTTAAAAGAATTAGATAACACTTTAACGAAACTTTTCTACTAGAGAGCAACGTCAGAAAATATAATCTTTACAAACATACCTTATATCTTTTCTCTAGATATATTAAATAATATTGCTTAGTTGGCTAAACAGTATTTGCAGCTTACGCCCATCAACTCTAATATGATAACCCAAACCTTCTTTCTAAATAATGCAAATTCACTATGCCCATCACAAATGCTTTTCAATAACTTACCCTAATTTATTCTCCCATTTGATGAAGTTATTTTTTCCACTTTGGACGTAAGGAGACCAAGAAATTAACTTCACGAGCGCTTGATTAAGGAGTGAGAAAGGAAAAGGCATAGGTCGGATGAAATCTAAAAATAAAATCACCCTAATTTCATCTGTATCGTTCCAAACTTCATGATAAAATGTATCATCAAAAATCAAGCTTTTTCCTTCTTCCCAATAACGAAAATCTTCACCAACCCGAATTTTACAGTCTATTTTGTTTTCAGGAACTTTTAGGGCTAGGTGATATCTAACCACGCCTTTGTATGGGCCTCGATGTTCTGGAATATGTTTGTGAGGTAATAAAATAGAAAAGAATGCCGTTTTCATTCCAGGAATTTGTTCAACGAGCCGAGTTGTTTCAGGACATCTGTGACAATTTTTTTCGGCTTTAATTCCATAGGCAAACAAAAAGTAAGTCTTCCAGCGATCGTCAGAGGTAATACTTACTTGATCGGTTGAAATATCTTGAAAATTGGGGATATTATCTAGCTGATTTAATAGCAGATTCATCTCATCCCTAATTCTCATCCAGTTTGCTTCTACATTCTCAACCCAGCTAAAATCTTGAGAATTAAAAAATGTTGAATTGCCAATTAGAGAGTATTCACCAATCAGACTTTCTAAACTTCGTAATAGTTTTTCACCGTACTTTAAGAAAAAATCCCGAAATCGAGATTTTTTTCGCAAGTAAGATTCATTAATTTCTTGAGGTGAAATCATTAGTTTATCTCCTAAACTATAAAACTATAGCAATCTTAAATCATTTGTAAAAATTATATATCTTTTTGTTATTTCTTCTTTTGAAGTCCTTCTCTAAAAAGACGCTCCACGTTGGCGTACTTTTAAGGAGAAGCAAGCTACGCGCAGGTGTCATAGACAAGCCTCTCGTAGATATGGCGGTTCATTTACTTTTCTATATTTTTCACGAATCAAATAGGACTGCTATAGTATACGCTTAGATTTTAGATTTTGAATTGGAAATCGCTTTGTTTGTCATAATCATTAGCTATCCACGAGAGAAATTATGCAAATTAGTAAGATCCGCTTTTCCAACCATGAAGCTACGCTTTTTGCACAGGAAGTCAAAACACAAGTTGCAGATTATTTTGAAGTAACAGGTCGCTCGTCAAAGGCTGATTCGCGAATGGTGTTCAAAACAATTATCTTTCTTTTAATCACCTACGGCAGCTATGGACTAATCTTGAGCAACCAATTTTCGGCATGGCAGATGCTCTGGCTGGCTGTATTAATGGGTGTGGGAATAGCAGGTATTGGCTTTTGTATTGCACATGATGCTTTGCACGGAGCTTACTCACCAAACCCACAGGTGAACAAATTCATTGGCTATACTTTCGATCTACTGGGTGCTAACGGATATATATGGAAGATCGCTCATAACACTATCCACCACACATATTCCAACATCCCCGGAATAGATCAAGACCTGATGGTTTCGCCGCTGATCAGGTTTTCATCGGCTACTCCCCTAAAACCTATTCACAAATATCAGCATATCTATGCTTTTTTTGCGTACAGCTTCGCCACGCTCAACTGGCTTTTCATGAAGGATTTTCTTTGCTTTCAACTGCGAGATTTTGGGCCATGCAAAGATTTAGTACACTCTCGTGCTGAGGTCGTAAACCTGATTTGGACAAAGTTATTCGTCTACGCCTACACGATCGCAATTCCACTGCTAATTTTGGATATAACTTGGTGGCAGTTTCTCATTGGGTTTACAGTCATGCATATCACGGCAGGACTCATTCTCGGTGTAGTGTTCCAGTTAGCACACGTAGTTGAGGGGCTGGAATTCCCTGTGCCAGATGAAAACAACGCTATCGAGCATACGTGGTTGATTCATCAGATGTTAACTACAGCTAATTTCGCCCATGAAAATCAATTGCTATCTTGGTTTATCGGTGGGTTAAATTACCAAATTGAGCATCATCTGTTCCCACAAGTATGCAGTATTCACTATCCGACAATCAGCCAAATTGTACGTGAGGTGGCTCAAAAACATGGCGTACCATACAACTATTACCCAACATTTTTTAGTGCAATCAAATCGCACTACTCTATGTTGAAGAAGTTGGGCGATCCGCCCACAGAGATAAACACTAATCCCAGCCTATGTTCGTAAGTTTTGACGCAGCTGACGCCAGATTAGTACGCTATTAAGAATTAGAATTAATGCTGTAGACGATAAGGTTGCTATTCCTGTACCGACAATGCCAAAAGATGGAGTTAAAATCAACAACAACGGCAAATAAACTCCCAAAATAGCGATCGCATTTACTCTCAAAGGAAAACTGGGCTTACCGATTGCATAGAAGGCAGGTTCTAAAGCACAATTTCCCATTGTGAAGACTTCTGCTGCTACTAACAGCAGTAAAATACCATAAGCAGAAATAAATGCCTCGCCAAAAGCATACTTCAAGACGATCTGTCCCAGACAAACAATCGCAATCAAAATTGCTAGCCCAATTCCGGCGGCGATCGCACTTGATTTGAGCAGCAACACCACGAACAAGCGCCACTTTTTTTGAACATCTAACCGAGCCAGTTCTGGATATACAGATTGAGTCAAAATCTGAGCTAGATCCTTGAGTGGAGTAGACAATTCATAGCTTACCTGGAACAGTCCTGCTGCTGTGGGAGTGGCGAAAATTCCCACTGCTAAGGGGCTGGCTTGTCTCATGATCGTTGGAAGGGAAGAATCAAAGTTAGACACGATGGAAAATTTCAACAAGCCGCGATGATGCTGGCTCAACTCGATCGCAGACCAATTCATATTTTTTAACATTCCTCGTTTCCAGGCTTCTCGCCAACCAATTACGAATAACAGTAACCCTCCAGATGTCTGTGAAATAAACCAAACTAAAAGATATCCCCATAGAGGAGCATTCAGAGTAGCAGCGACGAACGCTGCGAACATAGAAATAAACGTTGGAACAGTAATCTGTAACGCTAATAAATCAAAGCGATCGCAAAGCTGTAACAAGCCTCTAGGTGTTGCTACGCTTGTAAAAAGAATAATTAAGCTACACCACTGAACTTGAACAATTGTCGCTTGATTCCATCTCATATAGGAACCAATATAAGGCGCAAAAACAACTGCGATCGCTAAACCAATCAGCACCCCTAGTAAATCCAGTAGGGTGGTAAACTTTAATAACTGTTGCAAAGCTACTTTATTGTTTTGCTCAAGATAAATAGTGCCGTAACGAATTACTGCCTGAGAAGATTGAAAGGTGGTTAAATCTATAACGATCTGAATATAAGTTTGGATGAGAACCAGCGTGCCAAAACCTGTAACACCAAGATTACGAGTAACTATACTTAAATAGACTAAGCTGCTGATTCCAGTCATCACGCGCCCCCCTAGCAGCCAAGTAGCATTTTTCATAATTCTGCTGAGGAAAATACTGTCGGCAAACCATCGCTTCATCATTGCAAACTAGTAAAGTTGGGATCTAACAAATCAATATAATCAATTTCGATTTAAAAATAATACATGAATTCTTTTGGAAGAATCCCCTTAGCTTGGTTGCAACTCACTCGCTATAAGCTGCGGCTGTTGGTAGCGATTATAGGTATTGCTTTTGCAGCAATTCTCATTTTTATGCAATTGGCTTTTTTAGATTCCCTCTACGATAGCCAAACAGCATTACACACTCGTCTTAAAGCTGATTTGATTTTAATTAACCCTGAAATGAAGACTTTGGCTAACACCAGAGATTTTCCTCGACAACATTTGTATCGCACACTTAATTTTAGTGAAGTTGACTCTGTTAACTATGTGTATCACGGACAGAATTCTTTCAAGTATGGCAATGTTAGTGGAGGAAAAGGAATTATTATCTTGGGTATAAATCCAGATAATTCTCCCTTTAAAATTGCCAAATTCAATCAAGTTGCTCATTTGTTGAGGACTAGAGGTGTGATTTTATTCGATCGCAACTCTGACTTAAAAGAATATGGCAATATTTTAAAGGATTTGGATTCAGGAAAATCAATTGCAGCAGAAATAGGCAATCGGCAAATTTGGATTAGCGGTTTAGTTGATTTTGCTGGTGCTTCCTTTGCCGATGATGGTAATGTAATTACCAGCAGTACGACTTTTAATTATTTGTTACCAGAACGTTCTGCAAACAATATCACTATCGGGTTAGTGAACCTTAAATCTGGTGTCGATCAAAAAGCGATCGCCAAAAAAATCAGCACTCAACTTCCCGGTAATGTTCAGGTGATGACACGGCAAGAATTTATTGATTATGAAAAACATTATTGGGCTACCAGCGCTCCCATTGGATTTGTTTTTAGTACAGGAGTCTTCGTTGGTTTCCTAGTAGGAGTGATTATTGTCTATCAAATTCTATATGGCGAAGTTTCCGATCATTTACCAGACTACGCTGTTCTCAAAGCCAGAGGCTATAAGCATCGTTATTTTTTAAATGTTTTATTTCAGGAAGCGCTTATTTTAGCAGTATTAGGTTATATTCCTGGACTAATTGTTTCTATAGGATTATATGAAATTGTCAAAGATGCAACTGCTTTGCCTATGTACATGACATTTACAAGAGCATTATTAGTACTTTTACTAACAATTATTATGTGCTTTACATCCGGCACTATTACTATGAATAAACTCAAAGATGCTAACCCAGCAGACTTGTTTTGAACTGAGAATTTGAGAATGGAGAGTGGGATGAGGAAAAAATAACCAATGACTAATGACCAATGACAAACGACAAAACAGTTGTTTCGATTCAAAATCTTAATTACTTCTTTGGAGAAGGTGAACTCCAAAAACAAGTTTTATCTGACATTAATCTGGAAGTTAAAGCCAAAGAATTCGTGATTTTGACCGGGCCTTCAGGTTCGGGAAAAAGTACATTGCTGAGTTTAATTGGTTGTCTGCGTTCTGTTCGCCAAGGAAGCCTCAATATTCTAGGACAGGAACTAAATGGTGCTAGCAGAGAGCAATTAGTCCAAATGCGTCGAAATTTTGGTTATATTACCCAATCAAGTAATCTGTTGGATTTCTTAACAGTTCAGCAGAATATTCAGATATCATTGGAATTGCAACCAGACTTCTCACCTAAAGAAGCTCGTGCAAAAACAGCAGCTATATTGGAGGCTGTTGGATTAGCAGAGAAGCTCAATGCCTATCCAGCTAATCTTTCTGGAGGACAGAAGCAACGGGTAGCGATCGCTAGTGCTTTGGTAACTCGACCCAAGTTAGTACTCGCCGATGAACCGACAGCATCTCTGGATAAAATAGCAGGACGCAATGTAGTAGCGTTAATGCATCGTTTGGCTAAAGAGCAGAGTAGTGCTGTTCTGATTGTCACCCATGATAATCGGATACTTGATTTGGCAGATCGGATTGTTAATGTTGAAGATGGTAAATTGGGTTTAGCTTTCAACCAAGAACTTTCACTGGTCTTACCTGGTTTTGATGAAGCTTTGCTAGAAAAAGCAACAACTAAACCAATCGTTTTAACTTACGAATCAGAGCAAGTAATTGTTCATCAAGGTGAGCCAGCCGATAAATTCTATATTCTTCTAGAAGGTAAAGTCGAAATTATCCAGGAATTGCCTGATGAACCGCCTCGCCTGATAAATCATCTCAGTCGCGGGGATTATTTTGGCGAAGTTGGTTTGCTTCGAGATGGTAAACGGACAGCAACAGTACGCGTTGCTAGAAATTCAGAAGTCAAAGTGATGGTGATTGAGGAAGAACTTTTCCGGCTTTTCCTTGGCAATTCAGAATTAACCAAAGCTGACATTGTGCGGCATTTGCATCAACGTGTGATGACAAGTCATCTCTCAAATGCACTACCTAATGTCGATCCATCTGAAATTATAGCAGTTGCCGCTCAAGCAAAGGTAATTAGATATGGAGCTAATTCTATTCTTGTTAAAGAAGGTGAAGTCGCTGATAAATTCTACCTGATATTAGAAGGAGAAGTTGAAGCATTAATGAGCGATCGCCATGATAAATTCACATCATCTAAGCTCAAACCAGGGGAATACTTTGGTAATGCACAGCTGGTTAATGGGGAAAACTATCCCTTTACAGTTCGAGCCGGACTAACCGAAGTAGAAGTAATGGTAATCGATCGAGAAAGTTTTTGTAGCCTGATTTTCAAATCTAATACAAATCAGGATATTGTTGCTTCTGTACTTCGTCACCGATTGATGAATTTTTGACATCGATGTTTTGCAAAGAGTCTCTAAGGTATACTGTCCTCCTCTCTTAGCTTTTCTAGTTCAGCGTGATTGTGAATTGGTTTAACGAATTTGAATCGATGCTCTTACCTGTAGCTTATTTAGGGTTCTCACCCGTTCGCTGTCATTTGGATGGAGACGAATTTTAACTTTCACAATCCTGACATCTGCTTTAGCAGAGGGGTCATCATTCACGATTCCCGGCTGATCGATTTGCAATCCAATGCGATCGACAACTCCTTTGATTTCGCCAGTGAACCCTCCATACTCGCTGACAATTATTGCAGGTTGATTTACCTTAATGTATTGAATATCGCTTTCGTAAACTTCAGACATCACATACATCTGCTGTGTCTGGCCAATGTCAACAATGCCACCACTACCCACAACTTCACCTACTTTAGCGTTGACACTTAATATTTGTCCTGCTACAGGTGCTTGGATATATGTAGATTCCAGATCGACTTTTGCTTTTTGCAATTGAGACAACGACTCATTCAACTCTGCTTTGGTTAACAGAATATCTGTTGGCTTCACATGATTGAGACTTTCCAAAGTTGCTTGAGACTCTTTGACACGCTCCTTACCCGTACTAATTTGCTCAGTCAGCTTTGCTTTTGTTTCCTGCAACTTTTCTTTCTCAATCTCTACCTGCAAACGTCTGGTTTCAGTGTCAACTGCGGAAACAGCCCCATCTTGCGAGAGAGTTTTGTACCGTTCATAGTCATTTTCGGCTTTGCGTACTTCCACTTGCTGACGGGCAATGACTGCTTTTTGAACCTTTATACCCTCAAGCAATTGAGCTTCCATTTCTGCAACTTTCTTGCGTTGGGACTCAATTTGGCCAAACTCCTCACCAGCCTGCACCTGAGCTAAACGCGATCGCGCTACGTTCACTTTTGCTCTAGCATTTTCAACAAGGGCTTGATACTGTTTAAAATTGTCCATAATCGCAATGACTTGGCCTGCCCTAACTTGGTCGCCTTCCTGCACGCGCAGTTCAGCCAAACGCTGGTTAGAGGCTGGAGCAGACAGATGAATGATATCTCCTTGAGGTTCCAAGCGCCCCAAAGCTGTTACATGACTTATAGTCTGCTGATTACTTGAGGTTTCCTGTAGGTTGTTTTGGTTGCTACTGAAATAACTACGCGAACTAATACCAAAAATAGTACAAACAGTAACAACACCAGTAGACAAAAGCAAAGCGATCGCTTTCATATTCAGTATAGATTTAGCTTGCCAAGGTACTTATTTTGCCCATTATTATTTACAAATTAATGATGATTGGTGCAAAATATCGGTTTTAGATATGATGTAAAAATAATGCCTCTATTTGAGTTAGCAGCAGTTGCAGTGGCGATCGCAGCTGTGTTAAAAACCTCTCGGCGTTTCATAATTGTTCGTGATTTAAATTGCGTCAAATTTAGGCTGATAGAGAATATTTATCAGGTTTTTGGCAATTTATTTAGTTTTGAGTACCAAATTAAACACGATCGGGACGCATAGGTGTGCGTCCCGATCGTGTAATCAAGTTTTAGATGCTGAAACTTTAGCTTGTTATTACCGCCAGTGTTGGGGTATTTTCAGATTTTCCGGTAGGGTGGTTGTGCGATCGCCAACTGCTTGTTCAATCTGCTGTGATTCTACATTTTCCGAGCCGCTCAAGTTGGCTCCACAGAGGTTAGCTTCTTGAAAATTAGCTTCTTGGAGGTTAGCTGTACTCAGTAATGCACTTTCTAGATTAGCGCCAGCCAATTTTGCCCTTTGCAAGTTACTGCCAATCAAGTTTGTATCTTGGAGATTGCTACCCTCAAAGTTAACTTCTTCTAAGTTGGCATCACAAAGAATTGCTCCTTCTAAGTTGGCATCACAAAGAACTGCTCCTTTCAAGTTGGCATCACAAAGAACTGTCCCTTCCAAGTTGGCATCGTAAAGAATGGCTTGGGAAAGGTTTGCTTTTCTAAGAACTGCGCCTTGGAGATTGGCTTCTGGGAGAATTGCTTTTTGCAGGTTGGCTTCATAAAAGATTGAGCCACAAAGACAGGTAACAGATAAGTCTGCTTCAGAAAGGTTTACTTTGGTAAAATTGACCCATTGCAAGTTAGCTCCGACAAAAATTGCTCTAGAGAGATTCGCTTCTGTTAAGTCTGCATTGCTAAGGTCTGTATTGCGTAAATCGAGTTTCTGATTGATTGGATCTTTAGACGAATCGCGTCTGCCAATGACAGTTAAGGCTGTTTGAATATCTGTAGGAAGTTTTGATGATTGCAGTGACTCATTCTCATATTCCCTATTCACCGGGGCATTCTCGCGAATAAAAGCAGCGAGGATTTCCATGATTGTCCAATGATCTTTCGGGGAATCTTTGGCAATTCGTTCTAAAGCATAAATTGCAGCAAATCGCGTTTCAATTTTTTCATTTCCCAGTTGTTCAATCGCTTTAGAAAAGCGTTCGGAAACAATTTCTTGTGGAGTTGGTTGTGTCTGATTGATACAATTTACGATATTGTTATCCCAAGCTATTGTTCCAGCTAGTAGTTGCGTTAACAAGCTGTGATTCTCATCTATAGAGAGTTTAGAGGTATAGTAAGCATTAAGAATTAATGCCAATCCCCCAATAATTATGGCAATTGTTGTTAAAGCTTGAGTGATGTATTCAATTTTTTCTTGATTTGAAAATCCTTGAATATTTTCAAAAAATAATATAATTAAAGTGAATGATAAAATAAATATAACTGAGACAAATGCCAACAAGGTCGTGAGTCCATTGGTTCTTATGAAAGACATGTCATAAGTCTTCATATCCGACTCCTTACGGAAATAAATTTAGGTTGATTCTAAGAGTATCCGTAAAGTTATGATAGAGTACAAACACGGATAAAATTGGCGAACTATTAAATCTAATAGATAAAAATTATCTATATACCAATCCTGAATCATTGACGCTCGACAAGATTATCGACTTTCTAGAGAAGTCAGGGATCTGATGATTCATGAATGATTAGACATCTGATGAAATTAAATATGCTGTATCCAGAAACCGTGTAGAGATTTAGTAATGCTACATCTCTACACTCTTTTTCACTCAGATTAATTTGATAAAATTTTCAGGTATTTAGTCCACGATCCAGACGGAGAATGAAAAGTAGTGTAGTTCAATTACTTGAAAAGTACTGTCAATAGGATGAGATAAATTTTTGCAAGAGAATAAACTTTTTATATCAACACGCTGTTGGGGCACAATATTTTTCGGGATTACCAGGAGTATTCCAGGGAATTAAAAAAACCATATTACTTGTGAAGAATAGTTTCAAATCTGTAACCTTAAACCAGTTCAATTACTCAGATTACTCGCAAACCCTAACTTAAGTAGATTGGACTAAGTTAGAAATCGCCACGAGCAATTCCTCTGGTGCTACAGGCTTAACGATGTGCTGTTGAAATCCTGCTTTTAGTGCGTACTGCTGATTGATTTCGCCTGCATAAGCAGTCAGAGCGATCGCAGGCATCTTTTTTCCCCCGACTTTTGCTTCCAAAGTCCGCACCTGTTGCATCAACATATAGCCGTTCATCTCTGGCATTCCAATATCGCTGAGTAAGATATCTGGCTTTGACTGAGTTAGCGCTTGTAATGCTTCATCTCCTGATGCTACTGCGGTGACGATCGCGCCAAACTGTTGCAGCACAAAGCTGAAAAAGTCGCGGGTATCATCATTGTCATCCACAACCAGCACTTGTAAACCCATCAGGGGAGAGGAGGAAAAAGCGGCAGTTGAGAAATCAGTATTTGTGTCATCCTCGATCGTCGCACTATCTTTGATTAGCGGCAACTTAACTGTAAAAATCGCTCCTTTGTCCTCGCCAGGACTTTCCGCCCCAATCGTTCCTCCGTGCATTTCGATCAAGTGACGAGCGATCGCTAAACCTAACCCTAATCCACCAAACCTTCTAGTTGTTGTACTGTCACCCTGACGGAAATAGTCAAATACATGAGGTAAAAAGTCAGGGTGAATGCCCTTACCTGTATCGCTGATGGTAATCTGCGCTTGAGCGTCGATGCGCTGCAATTGCACATTTACTTTTCCCTCAGTCTTAGTAAACTTGACGGCATTCGATAAAAGATTCCAGAAAACTTGCTGTAAGCGGGCTGGATCGCCCAAAACTTTCCCTACATTTAGATCGAGCATCGTCTCAATCTGAATAGTTTTAGCCTCTGCTGCTAAATGCACTGTTTCCATTGCGGCTTCAATGGTGGATACCAGATCGACTGGAATCGTGTTGAGGCTGAGTTTGCCTTGGAGGATGCGAGAAACATCTAGTAAGTCTTCAATTAATTGAGCTTGTAATTTGGCATTGCGCTCAATAGTTTTCAGTGCTTTGTTGAGCGATGCCTCATCAAATTTCCGGCTCTGCAATAGTTTTGCCCAACCGAGAATCGGATTCAAGGGCGATCGCAATTCATGAGAAAGTACTGCCAAAAACTCATCTTTGATTCGGTTAGCAGCCTCAGCTTCCGCCCTAGCTATTTGCTCAAGTTGCAAAAGGCGATCGCGTTCTGATTCGCTGCGTTTGCGATCGGTGATATCAGTTAGCATGGCGATCGCACCCAAGCACTCACCTCGTTCGTTCAAAATCGCTCTGGTAGAAATCAGTGTCCAGATGTACGAACCATCTTGGCAAAGCAATCGCCCTTCTTTGAGATCGCTCTCTTCTCCTTTGAACCACTCCAGTTTTGCTTCATCGGCGATCTCATCAGCCAGATCCATAAAATCAAATATAGAACGACCGAGTATTTCTGCTGCCGGATAACCCAACATCTGAGATATCCGCTGATTCACAAACTCTGTTCGGGTTTGGGAGTCAATCATCCAGATTCCCTCATAAGAGGTATCAACAATTCGGCGATACTTGGCTTCACTCTTTTGTAAAGACTCCTCTGCTTGCTTGCGCTTACGCCGCTCCTTAGCTTCCCGCAATGCGCGTTGCACCGAGGGAACTAACCGCCCTATTCGTTGCTTTAATACATAATCGGTTGCACCGTTCTTCAAAGCTTCGATCGCTAATTCTTCACCCAGTACGGCAGAGACAAAGATAAAAGGAATCTCAGGACAACGGTTGCGGGCAATTTCCAAGGCAGAAATTCCATCAAAAGAGGGCAAGGCATAATCGGCAAGAATTAAATCGAAAGCGTCTGTTTCCAAGGCAGCTAGGAAATCAGCACCGGTTTCGACTCTGATCAGTTCGCAATTAATTCCCCCTTCGGTTAATATCATTTGAGCAAGCTCTGCATCTAACAGGCTGTCTTCCAAAAGGAGAAAACGGAGAACATTCATCAGTTGCTCTCCTTTTGTGGATGAGGTGCTGGAGGTAAAGCCCCAACTGGAGGCTGATTGATCACTGCCCAAAACAAGCCAACACCTTTAATAGAATCGGCAAAATCACGGTAATCTACTGGTTTGACAATATAAGCATTCACCCCTAACTCGTAGCAGCGAACTAGGTCAGGCTCTTCGCGGGAAGAAGTCAGTACCACCACTGGAATTACTCGCATTACTGGATCGGATTTGAGTTGCGCCAGCACTTCTAGTCCATCAACTTTAGGCAGTTTCAAATCGAGCAACACTACAACAGGATACCCTTCCATTCGCAACCGGAACAATCCCCGGCGATAAAGATAATCTAATGCTTCTTCGCCATCACGTACCACCACTACTTCATTGGCGAGATGGTTTTCTGACAAGGCGGCTAGGATTAACTCGGCATCGTTGGCACTGTCTTCAATTAGCAAAATTCGCTTCAATTCTTTCATTCACTCTCCTTCTTGGACAATTTAGGCAGCGAGAAATAAAAAGTGGCGCCACTGTCAACTACAGCCTCTGCCCAAACTCGACCATTATGCCGATGAATAATGCGTTGCACGTTTGCCAATCCAACACCAGTGCCTTCAAATTGTGGGTCGCTATGCAGGCGTTGAAATACTCCGAATAGCTTGTGGACATATTGCATATTAAAGCCTACACCGTTATCTTGTACAGAAAAGATAACTTCGTTTTCATTGTCAATACTGCCAACAGTAATTTCTGCTGGGTTTCGAGTCTGGCTATATTTTACGGCATTGCCTATCAAGTTGCGAAGCACCAGTCGCAGCATCGAGGGATCGCCTTGCGCTTCTAGCAGTGGCTCTATGTGCCAATGGATTGTGCGTCCTGAAGTTTCTGCAATTAAATCGCGTTTTACCTCATGTACCAATTCCTGCATATTCAAGTTGATGTAGCGCATTTCGGTGCGCCCCATCCGAGAAAATGTCAGCAACTCATCGATCAGTATTCCTGCCTGTTTGGCAGTATCGGCAATTATTTTCAAATAGCGCTGACTTGTTTGATCTAAGCTTGTTGAGCTCTGGCGCTTCTGAAGCAATTCGACAAATCCGGCGATGTGGCGCAGTGGTGCCCGCAAGTCGTGAGAGACTGAGTAAGAGAAGGATTCGAGTTCTTTATTAGAGGCTTCGAGTTGGGCAGTGCGCTCTTGAATTCGTTGCTCTAGCATTTCGTTGAGTTGTTGCAGGGAGGCTTCGGCAACTTTGCGATCGTGAATGTCGCTGGCGATGCCCACCCATTTGATAATCTGTCCGCTTGGATCTCGAAATGGTAAACCCCGGACAATATGCCAACGATAGCTACCATCAGAAACTTGACGAAAGCGAATTTCTATTTCGTAGTCGGTGCCGTTAGCAACAGCCTGCATCGAACTTTTAAAGACGCGATCGCGATCGTCGGGGTGAATGACATAAATCCAGCCATAGCCTGTAGTCTGCTCCATTGTCAGTCCGGTGAAATCTAACCAGTGTTGATTGCAATAGGTAATACCACCATCACTACTGCCCATCCAAATAGCCTGTGGTGAGACTTCCGTTAAAATTCGGTATCGCTCCTCGCTGTCACGTAGCGCTTCTTCTGCCAACTTGCGATCGTGGATATCAACACAGGAGCCGATATAGCCGAGAAATTCCCCGCTTGGTGCAAACCGAGGCACACCAGTATCAAAAACCCAACGATATTGGCCATCACAATGTCTGAGGCGATATTCGATTTGAAAATTTTGTCGGGCATCAAAAGCATGGGTGTATGTATCTAAGCAACGTTGAAAATCATCAGGATGAATGCCTTCAGTCCACCCTTTGCCCATCTCTTGCTCCAGAGTCTGCCCGGTAAAATCTAGCCAGGGTTTATTAAAGTAGTTACAAAGTTTGTCAGTGCCGGACATCCAAATCAGTACGGGAGCAGTGTCTGCCATTTGGCGAAAGCGGGCTTCACTTTCGCGCAACGCTGCTTCTGCTTGGTTGCGATCGCGTAGCGCAGCTTGCTGTTCGCTGATGTCAGTGACTAACGCCGCATACCCTTCAACGATTCCCTGTTTATTAAACTGGGGAACGTAAATGGCATTAATGTAACGCGTGCCACCATCTTTATAAGGAACTTGACTTTCAAATGTTACCTGCTCTCCTGCTAGTACTTGTTCCACATAAGGACGAATCACTTCATAAGCGGATTCACCCAAAACTTGCCAAAGATGCTTTCCATAAACTTCTGCCGTTGAATGCCCAAACCAATCTTGATAGGCTTGATTGTTGAAGCGGTAGCGTTGTTCTGAATCTACAAAGGTAATCAGAACTGGCAGCGTATCTGTAATTAAACGAAGTTCTGTTTCTCGTTGGCGCAGTGCTTCTTCTATGAGCTTACGGTTGGTGATATCGCGCCAGCAATCTATTGCACCAATAATCTCACCTTGGGAATCTCGAATTGGTACGACATTGGCGATCGCTGTAATTGTAGTACCATCTGGACGTTCAATGATGCATTCTTCATCGCGGATGATTTCACCATAGTGCGTTGCACGGTATAAAGGTAGTTGCTCTAAGGTGAGAGGCGTTACACCATCAGCCAAGAACAGACTGTAAAGCTGAACATAAGATTCAGAAGACATGCCAACAAGAGATTCACTCGGTCTGCCTAAAAGTTTTTGCGCGAGTTTGCTGTTAGCGATGATTGGAAAATCAGGAGGGCCGCCAGCGATCGTAATTCCCTCTGGGACGTGTTCTAGGAGCATTTGTAAAATGCTTTGGGCTTCTTCTGCTTGGCGGGAGCGATGCTGGGCTTCTGCTTGGGCTTGTTTGCGTTCGCTTAAGTCAAGTACAAAACCAATGATTGTCCGATCTCCCTGTTTAGCAAAACCAACTAGAACGGGAACTAAAGAGCCGTCTTTGCCGATGTATTCCTGCTCAAAAGGCTTACAACTCCCAGTCATTGTCAGTTCTTGAATCGCTTGCTCGCTTACCTCAATATATTCGAGCGGAACGATCTCGCCCCACCGGATTCGACCAGAGCGCAAATCCTCGCGTGTATAATTGAGCATTTTGAGAAAGGCATCATTGGCTTCAATGATTAAGCCGTTCAGATTAGCCACAATCATCCCAATAATATTGGACTCGGTTAAGCGACTAAACCGTGCCTCACTTTCGCGTAGTGACTTCAGGCTCGCCTCTGCTTGCCGTTGGGCTGTGCGGCGTGATTCGTTAAGCCAGCTGATTAACCCTGCTGTCAGCATGAACACTACCAAGGGAACTAGAATATTCAAATTTGTAATGTTCTGCGCGTGGAGTAGCTTAAAAAAGAAGTAATTGACTGCAAAAGTAGACAAAAGGGTAGCAAGTAACCCTGGCCCCAAGCCACCATACCAAGCACTTACCATCACCGCAGCAAAAAACAGTGCCGCAGGCGTTGGCGTGAGATATGGATTAAGTAGCAGAGTTGCCCATAGGGCTAAGGCAACGGATAGGGAAGCAACACCATAGTGCAGCAGTTTCTCCCGGATGAATGCGCCCTTGTCTCTAGTGCCAGCAAAGATTGTTTGCGATTCAGATGCCCTTGCCTTACGACTCATAACCCTACTCTGCTTCTGGAAAATACTGAGTTAGCAGTTTTTTGCCAGGTTCACCCATCTTCCGTAACATTTCTTCTATTAGTTTTAGCGCTATGCGTGAAGGGACTGTATGCCCATTCTCCCAACGGTTGACTGTTTTGAATGAAACTCCTACTTTAGCAGCAAACTGTTTCTGAGAAAGATTGAGCTGCTGACGAAGTTCCCGAATTAAATCTAAAATTTCCAGCCGCTTTGTTAGAGACATCTCTGTGTTTTATCCCCATAGGATAATTAGCGTAGGACAGATGTCTTATTCATTGTCTCTTACTCAGGGAATATTTTCTCTGTTTTTGTCTCTAACCAAACCATTTGAGATCGAAGGCTCAACGGTGAAGCTCAGAGGTTCAGCTATGAAGCTCAAAGGTTCAACGGTGAAGCTCAAAGGTTCAACGATGAAGCTCAGAGGTTCAGCTATGAAGCTCAAAGGTTCAACGATGAAGCTCAAAGGTTCGGCGATGAAGCTCAAAGGTTCAACGATGAAGCTCAAAGCTTCAAGTTTCAGTATCCAAGGGTGAAACTTGAGCTTTCTCCAATATTCGGGTAGTTGAAGATTTTTCGGTAGGATGGTTGTGCGATCGCCAGAAGAATGAGTTTAATTCGATCTACTAAAAATTAGAATTATAAACAAATTTCTCGGTATGTCTGTCTTGTTATTGAATATAGCTTTCATCTTCTTCATCTCCAAGATTTTACGGAGAATTTTGGTAAAAACTATCCCACTAAGTGAAAACGGTAGAATACGCCCAAATAACTAATGATGCTACGATCGCTTAACCCAATTGCCGCCAATGTGCCGGTGCTTCGATATAATCAGGTAGGCGAGTGGTGCGATCGCCAACTGCCTCTCTAATCTGATGCAACTCTAAGTTTTTTGCTCCTGTCAAAATAGTCCCTTCCAGTTTGACATCATTGAGATTAGCTTGTGAAAAGTTAGCTCCCATGAGGTTTGCCTGAGTCAGGTTAGCTTGATAAAAGGTTGCCCTATACAGGTTTGCTCCAATTAGATTAGCCTGATATAAGTCAGCTTCCGTTAAGCTAGCTTCTGAGAGATTGGCAAAATAGACTTCTGTTTGGTGGAGTTTGGCTGCATTTAAGTTAGCTCCAGAAAGGTTAGCTCCATTTAAGTTCGCTCCACAGAGGTTAGCACCAATCAAACCCGTTTGCTGCAAGTTGGCTTTACCCAATTTTGCTCCTTGCAAGTTAGCTAAAAACAACTTTGCTCCAGAGAGGTTAGCGACTTTTAAGGTCGCTTGTTGCAAGTTAGCTTTATAAAGGTTCGCCCCCTGTAAATTAGCTGCACGCAGACTTGCACCAGAGAGGTTGGCTGCACGCAGGTTAGCTCCAGAGAGGTTAGTGCGATTCAGGTTAGCCCAACAAAGGTTGGCTCCATATAAACTAGCTTTTAGTAACTTGGTTTCATAAAGAATCGACCTAATGAGTTTAGCGCCAGTAAGGTCACATCCACTCAAGTCAGCCCCACGCAGGTCAGCCCCACTCAAGTCAGCCCCACGCAGGTCTGCTTGTTGCAGGTTGGTTTTTAGTAGGTCTGCTTGTCTAATGTCGGTGTTACGTAAATCAAGTTTTTGATCTTTTGGGTCTTCGAGTAAATTACGCCTACCGATAACAGTCAGGGCTGCTTGAATATCAGTGCGTATTTTGGGAAATTCTTCATGGAGATTTTGCTCCAACTGCGGCGTTGGACGCGACCCAATTTTACGCCGACTTGAGTAAATTGCTCCTTGATATTCTGGCTTTTGTTGCTCGCCTTTTAGGTGCTGGATGGGTGCATTCTCTCGCACAAAGGCAGTGAGAATTTCCATAATTGTCCAGTGTTCTTGAGGAAAATCCTGAGCAACCCTTTCTAAAGCATAAATTGCACCTGTCCGAGTTTCCACCTTTTCATGGCCAAGCTGGGCAATTGCGCCCATAAAGCGCTCTGCAATCAATCTATCTTGATTGAGTTTGGCATTTTGCAAGCCAATTTCTAAGTTTTTCTCAGATGCGATCGCACTCTTCTGCATCGCTTGGGCACGCCTTGCTGCATAATAAGTATTAAACATTGCTGCCGATGCCAGAAAAACTATTGCAGTAGTTGTTAAAGCTTGGTTTCTATACTGGATTTTTTCTTGAATTGACAATTCTTTAATATTGGACAAGGCAAAGAAAATTACAGTCAACGAGCAGCCAAATATAGCTGTTAAAGTTATCAACCAATTCAAAAGAGCGTCTGTCTTTTTAGAAGACATGGTAAAATTTTTCCTTACAACCTAGAATTATTACTTAGATGTTGAGGAAAAATAGTATAGCATTTAGCAGAAATTTATAATAGGTGTCAAAACACTTATTGAACTAGGGAATTATATCTAATATAATTTTACGTCACACATCAAGAAACACTTACGCTACAAAAATTCCGAATTATGCTGAAAATAGAGAATGAGGAGAGACGCGATTAATTGCGTCTCTACTAAAGAGTAGGGAAAAATTTTTCAATCAGCAATCAAGCGGATATGATATTACTCAGAAAATTTGGTTTCTCTGAGGTTTGCTTCATCAAGTATGGTGTCATAGAGAATTGCTCCATGCAAGCTAGCTAGATATAAACTGGCACGATGCAGGTTAGCTTCAGAAAGGTTAGCTTTCTCTAGATTAGCTGCACTGAGGATTGCTCCTTCTAAGTTCGCTAGATATAAATTAGCTCCTTCTAGATTAGCTGCACTAAGTATTGCCCCCGCTAGATTTGCTTCTCTAAGATTAGCCCCAGCTAGATTTGCTTGATAGAGATTTATCTGTTGTAGATTCGCCCCTTTCAAGTTTGCTCCTCTGATATCCGTGAAGCTCAAATCAAGTTGCTCATTTACTGGGTCTTTGTTTGCATCTCTTCTGGCGATAACAGTTAGCGCGGCTTGAATATCTAAACGAATTTTTGTTGACAGGTGGCTGGTTATTTCCTCTTGGGGCATATAAAAAGCATTTTTTCGGACAAAACTAGTAAGAATATCTACGATCGTCCAATGGTACTGTGGATAGCTATAAGCAATTTGTTCTAAATCATTAATTACAGCTAGACTGATTTCTAGAGTATTATTTTCTAGCTGTTCGCTTGCTATTCGGAAGCGTCGTTTTAGCGACTGATGCTGATTTTGTTTAACTTGTTTCTGAAAAACAGGTATCCGCAGGAATATTTGGGATAGCTGGATGTGACTTTTTGATAAAATGTTTTTCATGGCATTAAAGACATTAATAATTAACGAAAATGAATTTTAATATCTAATTTTTATTGAATAAATTATTTACGTCTGCTATTGTTTCATACATATTTAGTAATGAAAAATTTTTATGTAACAAACAAAATGGAAAATATAACTTCTAAGTAAGTAAACATAAGCATACCTACTCTTGCCATTCCCAATAATCAGTTGTATTCACTAGTCTTTCTTCTTCACGGACAATTAACTCTCGTCATGATAATTCTGATTTATTTATAATCATTCATTAACTAAAGATGACTATTAAAATCCAACAAAATATACAACCAATACTTAAAAATCTGGTATTAATTGGTGGCGGTCACAGCCATGCTATTGTTATAAAAATGTTTGGTATCAAACCGTTAACAGGAGTACGTTTGATACTGATTACCACAGCATCAGAGACAGCCTACTCTGGGATGTTACCTGGACATATTGCCGGATTTTACAGCCACAATGAATGTCATATTGACTTGCAACGCTTGGCGAACTTTGCTCAAGTACAATTGTATATTGACACAGTAGTTGCCCTTGACTTAAAAAACAACAAAGTTCTTTGTGATAACGGACTTGCGGTAGATTTTGATGTGCTGTCTATTGATATTGGCAGCACTCCAGCCATACTGTCTGTATCAGGTGCGGCAGAATATGCGATCGCAGCTAAACCAGTATCGCAGTTATTAGAGCATTGGTATGAACTAATTGAAGCTGTAGGTAAAAATCCTCAAGAACCAATTAGGATTGCGATCGTAGGTGGTGGCGCTGGCGGTGTAGAATTAGCGCTATCGATGCAATCTCGTTTACATCGGATTTTAGATGAAACTCAACAACCTATTCAAAACCTAGAAATTCATTTATTCCAGCGCGGACAAGAACTGATGCCCAATTATCATCAATCAGTACGGCATCAACTTCAGCAAATTTTAACCGACCGAGGGATTAAGTTACATCTGAGAGAATCTGTGTGTAAAATTGCACCTAAAACCGAGAATGAAGCTAAAGAAGTATTTGAAATTAAATGTGAATCTGGTTTGACAGTAGAGTGCAACAAGATTTTTTGGGTAACACAAGCATCAGCACCCGAATGGTTAAAAAACGCTGGACTAGCAACTGATGAGCAAGGTTTTATTTTGGTAGAATACACGTTGCAATCTCAAACGCACCCGCAGGTATTTGCATCTGGTGACATTGCCACAATGGTAAATCATCCGCGTCCAAAAGCTGGGGTATTTGCTGTTAGACAAGGTAAACCTTTGTTTGAGAATTTGCGGCGAATTTTATTAGATAAGTCGCTCAAACCTTATAAGCCACAGAAACAATATTTGAGTTTAATTGGTACAGGAGATAAACGAGCGATCGCAACACGAGGCACTTTTACTTTACCACCCCACAAACTCTTGTGGCATTACAAAGATTGGATTGACCGTCGCTTTATGGAACGCTTTCGCTTTGAAAAAACAAAAGAGTAGAAAGTGGGTAAGAAGCAGGGGGAGCAGGGGAGGCAGGGGAGGCAGGGGGAGCAGGGGGAGAATAACCAATGACAAATGACAAATCTCCTCATCTAAGCTGTTCAATAAGCTCAACAATTTGTTGATAATATTGGATATTCCCTTCTTGATAATACAAGTCTGCGGATTTCTGGAAATCTCTAATTGCTCTTTGAGAGTCTCCCAAATTTCGGTAGACATCTGCTCGCAGGATGTAAGCTGAAGCCCAATTAGGCTGACGCTGTAAAGCTTGATTTAAGTCTGCAAGCGCTCCTTGTAAGTCTCCCAACAGAGAACGGCTACGACCCCGATTGTACCAGTCTTCGGCAAAGCTGGGGTCGATCGCGATCGCTCGACTGTAATCTTCTATTGCCCCTTGATAATCTTCTAGAGCATAGCGAGCATTAGCGCGATCGCTGTAAAATGCAGCAGATTGAGGATTTATTTGCAAAGCTTGGGTGTAATCTGCGATCGCACTTTCATAAGCTTCTAAAGCATAATAAGTGGAACCTCGGTTGTAATATGCTTCAATTAAATCAGGATTAATTTTTAATGCTTGGTTATAATCTGCGATCGCTCCTTGTTCATCTCCTAAAAGACGACGAGCATTTCCCCGATTGCAATACGCTTGAGAAAAGTCAGGAACAAGCTCTATAGCTTGAGTGTTATCATCAATTGCACCCTGTAAATCGTGCAAGGCTTCACGAGCAATACTCCGACCATAATAAGCTGCGGCTAAGTTATCATTAATTTGCAATGCTCGATCGTAATCTTTAATTGCGCCTTTATAATCTCCTATAGAACGACGAGCCGCCGCCCGATCGCAATATCCTTCTGCTAAATTAGGATTGAGTTGTAATAGGCGATTGCTATCTTCAATTGCACCTTGATAATCTCCCAATCGCCGACGAGCATTTGCGCGAAAGCCATATACTAAAGCTAGAGTCGGATTTTCTTGTAATGCTCGATCGTAATCTGCGATCGCACCTTGATAGTCTTCAAGAGTACTACGAACCAGACCTCGCTCACAATAAGCTTGCACATCATTAGGATTCAGCTTTAATGCTTGGTTAAAGTCTTCGATTGCTTCATGATAGTTTTTGAGGTGAGCAAGCACCAAACCCCGATTATAGTACGCTCCGGCAAAGTTGGGATTGATTTTTAAGGCGCGGTTGTAATCTGCAATCGCACTTTGATAATCTGCTAAAGCGTAGTAGGCATTACCTCGGTTATGATAAGCTTCCGCCAAGTTAGGATCTAATTGTAATGCTTGGTTATGGTCAGCGATCGCTTCTTGATAATTGCCTAAAATATGGTGAATATTGCCGCGATTGCTGTAAGCTGCGGCAAAATGGGGATGCCATTGTAAAGCTTGCTGAAAATCTGCGATGGCTCCTTGACGATCGCCACGTTCAAAACGAGTTACGCCGCGATTATGATAAGCATTGGCAATATCAATATTGATATTATCAGCTAATTGGGTACTCATTTCGAGAGTTTGGATATAATCTGCGATTGCTTTATCGTAGTTTTCCAAAGCAAAGTAGGCATTGCCGCGGCTGTGGTAAGATTGCGCCAGATTGGGATCGATTTGTAATGCGACGTTATGATCGGCGATCGCGCCTTCATAATCGGCTAAAAAGTAACGAGCATTCGCGCGGTTGTAATAGGCTATGGCAAAATTAGGATTAATTTCGATGGCGCGATTGAAGTTAGCGATCGCATTGCGATAATCTTTGAGACCACTTAAAATCAGTCCTAGATTATGGTAAGCTTCGGCATAATCAGGATTTAACTTGATTGCTTGGGTGTAAGCTGCGATCGCTGCTTGATAGTCACCTTGCAAATTTTGGTTTAATCCTTGGTTGAAAAAATCTTCCGCATTCATATAATTTTTTTGGCTTTTGACATTTTCTAGCCTAAAGCATCGGGATTGTTAACGATATGTTTTTCAAATCATTCCAACTACTATTGTACCTGTTGTAACGAGGTTTATTTAAAAGCAGAGACTAACGAATTATCACTATATATTTTTTAACTTTCATCTTTAATTATCTTCTAAAACAATTAATCAACGGTTAACTGTCAACTATTTAAAGCGTGTTTGGTCAATTCCTTGCTGTTGTAATCTAACAATCGCTCAAGTAGCACAATTTAAACGAGTTTTACTAGGGAATAATGTCTACTGAAATCCTACAAACTTTCAGATAAATGATTCCCGATAATGGGATTTAAACAAAATAAAGAGCGCTAGATTTTCACCCAGCACTCTTAATTTACTTACTATTATTGACCTTGATTAACTCTCCTTTCCAATTCAGCTTCAGCCTCTTCAATCGACATTAGTCTTGGATTTGGATTAGCCGCGTGCAAACGATCGACATACGCATGAAAAGCTTCAGTATTTTCAGGGTTTTGCAATACATAGGCTCGTAATTCAGTATCCGTCATATTTGCAAAATTGGGCTGTGTCATTTTGTAACCACCTCCCCGTTAAGATAAATCTCTATCTCTATTGTCTCTCCAACCAACATTACTATGCGTTTTATCCTTTCGTCCATTCGCACCAGATTTATTGGTCGCAGCAAATTGCTCATCCTTACTGATATTCGGTAGAAGGATTTCAACTGCTCTGGTGTTGGCTCCATTTCACCTTATTTATTATTCAGAATCTACTCAACTCCTTTATTTTAGGGTTTTTGGGGTTCCGTATTTTCTCATAAGTCAATTGGTATTACTATATCGTTGATAACGGAAGAGTGGGCATAGACACCATCTGGTTGGCCTTCCCAGACTTCGTTTGCATAATTTCAAATTTCCAGTCAGAAGAGTAATCGGGTAACTCATAACCAACACTCTTAACGTGAGCCAACATCACCTCATCTCGTTGACGCCAAACAGCAAATATTTTTTCTCTGCCATCATATAGTGTTTCTAAATCAATTTGATAAACCTGATTCACTCGTTTCAGCTTCAAACCCAACAAATTTAATAGTCGCCCAAGTATTTTGATTGCTGAAACCTGCTCTTTTTCGCCGACTAAATTAATACCGAGCGCTCTTTTAATATGCTTACTATGCTGAAAAGCAATATTTTTCAACAATATTAAATCTGGATCGTTTTCAGTAAATTTGCGTTTTTCTTCGAGAAACTGAAGCATTCCTAATGCTCTCATAGCTTCAACCTTGAGCGTATAAGTTTTTAAATCTGGGAGAAAAACTTTCCCTTCACCCCAAGACAATTGCTGATGCCATTCTTGCTCATCTTTAACGTGAAAATACTCGCTCTCGTGAGTTAAATAATAGTGAATTAAAAGTTGACTATAATATCCTTGTTCATCTTGCAATTTCAGCCAAGGAGTAATTTCTACACCATACCTCTGTCTGAGAATATATTTGTTAATTTGGTTGCGTTCTCCATCCGTTAGAGAATGCTTAACTAACATCTGCTCATATTCTACATAATCGATATCTTTAGCATTAGCGACAGCAGTTGCTACCGATAGTTGGTTTTGCTGCTTAATTTCTTTAATTTTGCGTTTAATTTCTTTAGCTTTTTGACGAGTTTGTGCCCAATCTTTTTGAACTTTAACAATTTCTAAAATTAACCTTTTGCGCGTAGCTAAATCATCGGCATCGGTTGCCAAAAATGCCAGACGCAAATCTCGAATAATATTATTGTGAACTGCATTACTTCGTACCTGAATTTGATGTCCATCAGCAATCAAACCATCTTGCATCGATTGCCGATAGAGGCGAATAGAAGCATTTACCCTTGCAGATAACTTTGCCCAAGTTCGCAAATGAATTGGGTCATAAACTAAGGGCAAATCCACATCTATTTTATGTAGAGGACTCAACAAAGCTAAGTTTTCTTTTTGATTTTCTTGATACCAATCAGATAACAAGCGATAATTTGTACTCCCACTACCAATTAAACCAATACCTCGTTTAGCACACCAGACAACACGCGGTACATCATCCCGGACTCTTGCTAACGCTTGTCTTGCTTCTGAGTCAGGAATTACCCCTTGAAAAATGCCATAAACACGGTCGAAATGTTGGACATCAATACTAATTCCCGTACCAAGGCTAGGAGTCACAAAAACGCCGTCATATTCCGATATTTTTTGATTAATCGCTGCTATAAAATCAACTGCTGCGTGCCCAGGTGTATTTGTTGTATGACTACTAACCACCAGCGTTTTAGGAAATTGTCGCCGTAATTTTTGTAGCCTTTCTTTCAAATACCGTTCAATTGTTTCACAACTATAACGCCCAGCGCGACTATCGGTAGTAACATAACATTTACGTCCAGCAAGTAAATCTAATTCTAGTTGGTGAATTAACGGTGTTGGGTTTGGTGAATCATAAAAAGTTACGTCCCAACCTTGTTGAGGCTTCCATTGATTGAGGACTACCCAAGGTGTTAATTTTATTCCTGCCAATCCCTGCAAATATTCTAGTGAAACATCTGACAAATCAGCATCTTGAGCAATTACTAACCCTCCACTTGTTAAAACTGTCTCTATTAGTTGCTGGAATAGTTTTAATATTTTTACACGTTTGTGCTTACAAGTATTACTATTTAAAAGATGCCATAAAGATTGCTCCACTTCATCTAGAATTATTATTGCTCCTTGCCAATGTTCTGGATTAAGTTTCCAAATCGAATCAACGCACAAGCCGAGAGATTGCTGAAGGAATAGAGAGCGTAAGATGGGAGGAGCAGCAGGGGTAAGTGTTTTATTAATCTTTTTCTCCCCATCTTCTTTATGTGTTCCCCATTGAATACCAATCTTTTCACATAAGAATCGTCCAAGTACGATTCTGTGAGTAATTAACAAAACGGGTTGGTTTCGACTTTTTGCTTGTTGAACAACGCCTTGTAGTGCCGTAGTTTTCCCCGTTCCTTTCGCTGATTTGACTCCTACTAATCCAGAGGTGGGGAAAGGTATTTCACCTATATAAGGACGGTTGAAGGTAAGTGCAGCAGGAATACTTAACTCGGTGTGGGGTTTGGTTTGAGCAAGATAGATTTCTAAATCAACACTTTGGCGATAAACTCTTTCAAAATTATTTGCACCCTTAGCAACAATAAACTCATCAACCCCTTTTTCTATTCCTGGAAGTTCGATGACTTTTACAGGACAATTTTTTTGCTGAAATAAACAGCCAAGTTGAGAAATAGCATTATTTACAGCAGCAATTGTCTTGGGTTGAGTTTCAAAATCAAAGCAAATGTAAAAGCTGCGCTTTGTAATCGCAAACGCGGCTAAATCAGGAATTAGCTGACGACGGGTAACTTTACCAAATTCATCTTTTACAACCCGATAACCACTGGTAATTCCAGGAATGGCAATGGCTACATATCCTTGCGTCAACAATGTGGCTGCTTTCTTTACACCCTCGCAGATGATAAGGGGAATGTTTTGTTGCATCACCCATTGCCAAAAGCCTCCAGCCTCGCCATCAGGAGTAATGGTGATATTATCAGGCATGACCAGATTGTAACGCCCAGCGACTTGCTGCCACACTTGCAATGTTACCCGCAAACAAAACACCCGCGTTGGCGTGCTAGGGGGATGCTCGTATTTGATAGACTTGCCATTGTGATTTTGTCGGGGTTGGTTTGGCTTAAAACATCCCCATTCCATCATTTGCCAATTATTCAGAGGGTCTAGTCCCGAACACCACCAACCACCTTCTGTAATGTGAGCGTAACGCTGCAACCAACTACTTTTCACCATTCCGGTATTGGTGCGGGGAAGTAGCTCAGAAATCAACAGGTACTCATAAGCTGTTACACCTTGAAGCGACCTAAAATTGAGATGCACTAAGTGTAAGTCTATACCACTACTCTTGACTAATTCTTCAAGGTGTTGGGGGTGTAAATAGTGCAGATGCATAGGGAAAGGCGCGAAGGGAAGACAATGAGATTAAAACAGTAACATGCATCTGCTTTTTTTTAATACGCGAGATTGCGATGCTTTTATGATGCTTTTTTTACTTCGTTGCCGGAGACACATCGGTTAAAGCTGTAGTGGGTTATTCTGCCTATTAGATCCCCGAAGTAATAATTTTGTATTGTGATATTTGTTCGTTTTTAATTTTTATTTATCAGTAAATTTCTGCGTTAAGGAATGCGATCGCCTTATAACATCGCTATGAGATAATATCTTCATATCCTTCAGCAAAGGCTTTACACTGAGCATCCACTCTATATCACGCTTGTAACCTCTCTGAATAAATACAAAACGCTCACTCTACATAGCCCTTGAACTCTGCTCCAAAGGTTTGAGATAGTCTTGAGTATTAATTTTTCTTTGCGATCGCAGCTAATACAGATACCTCAACGTAAAACTTTTACTCCAGTAGTACGGTAACTTCTCAAGCTGATTGGAGGTAAAATAAACAACAACTTTTAAAATAAGTTCAATCTGCTTTATAAACCCTTTGCTTTTAGTTGCGAATGTAGGAAATATGGCTTTGTACTTTTTCATTTTTCCGTGTGCTTGTTTCATCACCGGCTATTTTTTATTCAAAAATAGAAATAATGAAATCTCACATTTAGTGACTGTATTTGCAGCTATCAGCCTGATTTTGGGTTTAATGTTAGCTCCTTGGCAGATTTTACTTCTACTATTAATTCTTATTCTTATCAGTGCAAGCTATGAGTATCATACAAACAAAATAGTCAACAGAGAAACACAATCTACACAACAGCCAGTACTCAAATCAGAACCAGATTATCACTTAATCTACCGTGGAGCTTCCTATCGTCATGACCTCAACCCCAAATTAGATGGGGAAACCACAGCATCAGTAACCCATAAGTTGAGCTTTCGGGGATGTACTTATGTTGTTGGCGCCGATCCTAATATTCAATCGACTGGAATCATTACACCACAAGTAACTCATAAGTTGAGCTTTCGAGGAAGTACCTATTCTATAAATAGAACTACACACAGAGAAATTAAAGAGCAAAGTGGTTAGAAACTTGGTGCAAGTCTTTGAAAGTTTACATTTTATTGGCTCATACCTTCCAAATCCAAGAGGCGATGTCTACAATGGGCGATAACGATCGCTAACACTACACTACCGATGAGGTACTGGTGCTATTTATGCTAAATTCTGCTGTAGCACCTGCAATTTAATGTCATTATAGACTTTATGCCCAGCAACATGCGATATCAAGAGACAGCCTAGCAGCGATCGCACATCCTCGACTATTGCCTACCGAACTCAATGCTGCTTGATTATGCGATCGCTATAAATCACAACCATTTTACGAAATACCTCATACAGATACTTTGAGAAATGGTATTAATACTATGGCTTTGTCAAGATTCCTAAACCGCAAATAATGTTAAAAAATAAGAAAATATTGTGGATACTACTATTGAGAAAGTTTATTTTTTATATAAGTGAAGTGGAACTTCTTTAGTAAAAGAGATATCTAGTTAGTTTGATTATTAACTATTCACTCCTTGGGGAGGCGGTTAGTCTCCAGAAATAGACAACATATTTTTAAAGTGTAAAATTATGTGGAAATCAAAGTTAGTATTTAGATTGATACTGTCGGCTGCGGCGATCGCCACTAGCGTGCAGCTAAGTTCAGTGAGTAACTATGCTATTGCTGAAAGTACATCTTCCAATCAGACTGTTGAATCTGGGCAACAAAATCAAAGTTTAGAAGATGCTAAAGTTGCTATGGTAGGAGTTGGCATCGGAGCGATCGCAGGCTTACTAGTTTCTGGTTTATGGTATCAGAAACGTCGTTACCACAAAATCCAGTCACGTGCCAAAATAAACCGCTTTCGTGAAGAATTTCTCTGCGGCTCTTTAGCAGATTATTATTTATCTAATTATAAAGCAAATTCTTCACCTACAAATTCTCGGAAAACTTTACCAACACCCACTAAAGAAGAATCCCCTACTTCTGAGGAAACTTTCGTAACGCCAACTAAAGAAGAAATATCCGATCCATCTACTTCTGAAACAAATAATCTAGCAGCAGAACCTATGCTAACCGCACTATCTGACTGCTACCACAAGTTAATTGAGGAAATTATTAATACTGACCTCAAAGATAAAATCAGTTCTAAAGACTATATATATCGTCAATTAGTAGAAAATGTGAGTAGTGATAATGGTGAAATCTTTAAACGCTGTTTGAGCGATCGCTTGCATTCTACTCAATCTGAACTACATAAAGTAATAAATTCTCCGAGTTTATTCCAAAAAGAGCCTCCTGAGTTAAAGAAAGCTCGTTTAAATCGTAGCTTGAAGACATTACAAACTATTCAAGGAGAATGGGAACAAATCCAAAAACAAACACTAAATTAAGCTTCAGTTAACCCAACTGTGCAAAAAATTATCACGGACTGAAAAGCTTCTTGTTTTTCAGTCTTTTAAAAAAACAGTACTTTTACTTTCCTAGATACATCGAGATGGACTAACTTATTTATTGCATTGTTAACCGAAGATTTTCTGAGGTAACTCGTTGAGCTAAAAAATACGATTGAAGTGTGAGTTTAGAGGGTGTTACAATGCAAGGCGGAATTAATGGAATTAGTTCTAATTATCTGAGTAGTGGTTATGGTGATGATTTATCAGAGCTTATAGATAATTCATATTATGATCCTTCACCTTCTGATGAACTTGACTTTATCTAAGTAACGCCCCTATATCAATCAAAGTCTGCTAGCTAATCCCAAATCTACGCCCCGACAGCTTCTTTCGCAGCGTACAATACCTCAGCGTTGATTTCCTTGAAAACGCGATCGCAGATAAATATTTGTTGGTGTCGCAATAGATTTATTGTTAACTGAAATTATTACTAAATAGCCCGTAAAACCTTTAATTCACATTTTACAAATAGTTGCGATTGTTTCCACGCAAGACAAACACTGTCTTCTACTTGCTACACGTGCATATAATGGGATTATAAACATCCGTAACTGATGAATAAAATGGCTAAAATATTAACAATACAGTTGTCAGATGAATTAGAAAGTAAATTAACTGCTCAGGCGCAAAAACTGAATCTATCTTTAGAAGATTTAATTCTGCAATCATTATCTCAGTCAGCTAAACAGGAAAATATCTCCGAATTCGATCCAATTTTACCTTTACTAGGCACATTGAAATTTGAGAATTCTAATGTAGGAGAAAACCACGATCAATATCTCCAGCAAACTTTGCAGCAGGAGTTGAAAATTGACAAATAAAGTCTTTATAGATACATCGGGCTGGGCTAATTTATTTATTGCAACTGAGTCCTACCACGAACAAGCAAAGCAGTGGTTTCAATATAAACGTCAGCAAAATCAAGCAATGGTAACAACTAATTATATTGTTATTGAACTAGTGGCTTTGCTGAATAGCCCTTTACGCGTACCTCGTTCGCAGTTATTTAAATATGTAGAAGCTGTCAGAACTGCTCCTTATATCAACTTGATTTACATTGAACCAGCAATAGATTCAGCAGCGTGGGAACTACTCAAAACTAGAGAAGATAAAGCTTGGTCTTTGGTGGATAGCACTTCTTTTATAGTCATGCAACAGCTTGGCATTAAAGAGGCATTAACCACAGATCGCCACTTTGAACAAGCTGGCTTTATTCGTTTGCTGAAGTCAGAATAAATAATAAAAGGCATTCATTAAGATATGCCCTTTATTATTAAGAATCGCTAACCCGCTAACTTACGCTCCAACAGCTTCCTTCGCAGCGTACAACACCTCAGCATTGATTTCTTTGAAACCGCGATCGCGCGCAAATTTTTCAGTATTTCGCTTCACTTTGCCGCGCACAAATCCCGGAATCTTATTCAATTCTGCTTGACCATCTTTTGTCCAATTCAAATCAGAATCAGCAGAAATTCCTCTAGTAATAACTTCTTTGGTATCGTGACCACCGAAGATTTCTAACAGGTGATCTTCCATTCCCAAAGTAAAGGAATTGTAGATCAAATCTGTAATCTGATTCGTGCCTTCGTAACCCATAAATGGTTTGTAACCAATGGGGAAGTTTTGGACGTGGATGGGTGCAGCAATTACGCCACAGGGAATATCCAAGCGCTTACCAACGTGGCGTTCCATTTGCGTGCCGAAAATGGCAGAGGGTTCGACACGAGCGATCGCATCCCCAATTACACCATGATCGTCTGTAATCAGCACCTCATCGCAATATTCGCTCACTTGTTCGCGGAACCAATCTGCATCATATTTACAGTAAGTTCCAGCCCAAACAACATGAATTCCCATTTCTCGCGCCAGAATCTTGGTAATAGCGGCGGCGTGGGTATTGTCACCAAAAACCACAGCTTTTTTGCCAGTCAAGTTTTGACAGTCAATCGAACGAGAGAACCAAGCAGCCTGAGATACATGGAGGGTTTGCTCATTGATGAAGTCTTCATAGTCAACTTCTGCACCTTGAGCGTTAATTACCTGCTGAATCTTGCGAATACAACGGGCAGTTTCCACTACACCCATTGGAGTAATGTCTATATAAGGTGTGCCAAATTGTTCTTCCAGGTAACGGGCTGTGGTCAAACCGAGTTCGCGGTAAGGCACTAAGTTAAACCAGGCTTGGGACATCTTTTTCAAGTCATTCACCGAAGCACCTTCAGGAATTAAGGTATTTACCTCAATTCCCAAGTCAGCCATCAGCCGTTTGAGTTCGGTGCAGTCGTGATTGTTGTGGAAGCCAAGGGTGGTAGTACCGATAATGTTAACTGAGGGTTTTGCTGTTTTGCCCTCTGCCAATTCGCCCCGCTTCCGGGCTTTTTCAATGTAGTATTGGACAATTTGATCCAAAGTGCGATCGGCGGCTTGCAGTTCGTTGTAGCGGTAGTGGTTCACATCCGCCAGCATGACATCACCTTTCGCTTCCAACTGCGCCCGTTCGACAAAGTTGTGCAAATCCTCTTGCAAAATGCTGGAGGTGCAGGTGGGAGTTAACACAATCAAATCTGGGTGTTCCTCAGCATCCTTGCGGGTAATGTTATCTACCACCTTTTCTTGGGAACCGCGGGCCAAAACGTTGCGATCGACGACACTGGTTGTCACCGGAGTAAAATCCCTTTCCCGCGATAGCATGGAGCGCATGACGTTAAAGTAGTCATCGCCAAGTGGGGCGTGCATGATCGCATGAACATTTTTAAAAGAGCTAGCGATTCGCAGAGTGCCGATGTGGGCTGGGCCAGCATACATCCAGTAAGCCAATTTCATGTTTGTGTCTCCCTTTTAAACTCAAATAACTAAGTAAGTGGGCGTAAAAAAATAAGATGAGAGCTTACCATCAACCCCTTCGTGCGTAGTTTACCGCCGTAGGCATCGCCCAGCGTGCCCTTAGCAGGGAAGGGGAGAGGTTTGGAGAGAGGTATTATCTTTGAATTCAGCCCATTTACTTATAAGTACTTGATTATTAAATCGTTTCTGATTTTCTCAAACCTGCTGGCTGAAAAAAAATAAGGTTTGTTGCGGGTTTTAGGTGAGGCGATATAGCTGAAACCTTTTTACTGCTTGGGATACAGCTATCAATTTCAACCACATTGCTGATGATTTTGTAAAAAAATCTTAATGTTCAAACAGAATTCAGGAGTCAGGGGTCAGAATTCAAAATTAATTCTGTACTCTACCCGCTATTAATGGCGAGTCTGAATCCCCGCAAAGAGTGATTCTGATTCCTGAATACTGACTTCTGAATTCTTCTTCAATAATCTCTCATTCCCTACTCGGCAGCGTTTTTACCTAATTCGCTAAGATGTACACAAGCTCATTTTCACAACAAATATGGTGAAAACACCCTCCCAGCTTTGGACAATTCCTCCTTTGGAAAATGGCGACAAACTCACCCGCTACGAATTTGAGCGTCGCTACAATGCCACCCCTAACCTGAAAAAAGCTGAATTAATCGAAGGGATTGTCTATATTATGCCTGCTGCTTTGCGTTTCCGAAGTCACGGTCAACCGCATGGTTGGATTTTGACATGCCTTGGTACTTACGAAGCTGCGACTCCTGGTGTAGCGTTGGGAGTTGAACCTACCGTCCGCTTAGACTTAGATAACGAACCTCAACCCGATGTTGTTCTGTTGATTGTACCGGAAGCCGGTGGTCAAACGCGGCTGAGTGAAGATGATTATATTGAAGGTGCGCCAGAGTTAGTTGTGGAAATTGCTGCTAGTAGCGCAGCTATCGATCTTCATGGCAAAAAACAGGCTTATCGTCGCAATGGTGTCAAAGAATATATTGTTTGGCAAGTTTTAGACCAAAAATTGACTTGGTTTTCTTTAGAACAGGGTGAATATCTGGAATTAGTACCTGACAATGAAGGCATTTTGCGAAGTCGGGTATTTCCAGGGTTGTGGTTAGCGGCGACGGAGTTATTAGCAGGTAATATGCAGAGTGTGTTGAAGGTTTTACAAGCAGGTTTGCAGTCTGCTGAACATGAGGATTTTATCAAGAAATTGGGTAATGATTAACCCTTTCTAAATAGGGAAAATATCTTAACCAATTATGTTTGCACACCAAATTCTTCTGGTTTAATATGTATAGTTAATTCAGCAGATATTTCTGGATTTTTGGCAGCCGTCATCATAATTAATGACTTTCGTTATTACATCGAGTGTAATAGCAAGACTTCAGTCCTGATTTTGTTCGCGTAGCATCTCGTCAGAGAGGACTAAAGTCCTCACTACAAACCATGAAGATTTTGATGGTAATTATATTATTTGAATCTTCCACTTTTTCAAGAGGAAAAATGCTGCTTCACCACATCTAAGCGGGAACAGTTCCAATAATCGATATGGGAAATAATCAAACCATCAGAGTTAAGCCCTAATTCACTCCAACCAGGAATAGAGATCCGTGGTTTCCAGGGGAGAGGAGTATTCCAACTAAGTGTCCACTCAGTTTTGATTGTGTCTCCTAAACGCTGAATATTATGTAAATCCATCTTGGGATTTAAAAACCAAGTTTCGATAAAATTAATCATTGCTTTGTAACGTTTAACACCACGGAATTTATTCATCGGGTCTTGAAAATAAACCTCCGGGGCATAAATGCTGTAAGTTTGATTGACTGGGAATCTTTGATAGTCTTCTTTGAGGATTTCAACGAGATTCATGATAGATAAATATATCTGTAAATTGGTTGAATATGAAAACTGAAAAACTGAAATTAACCCTCATTCCATAATCGTTCTAGCTGACGCCGCCAAGCAGTTAAGACTTCTTCTTGTCCTTGTGAAGTTTGATTTATTTCGCCCATCATTCCTTCAGCGTAAAAGCGTTCTAAGCTTTGCATAGTAGCTTGCAGAGATTGTCCTTGCTGTTTTGCTGCCTGAATAATTTGCCGGATGCGGCTTTCAACTAGTTGATTAAAGACGTTATCTAATCTAGCCTGATGGAGAGATAAAAGTCGGTTGATTGCATTGGATAAATCTGCACTCACTAAAGTTTTGCTGTGATGTTGAAATACCCCCCAAATTACTCTTTCATACAAAGCGTAACGTACTTCTTGAGTGTCATCAAAGTTGGCTTCTAGGAACTGTTCTAAAAATGGTTGGGCTTCTTGGATGGGCAGAATAGGCAGTAAAACTCGCAGCCAAGTATTATCTTCGGAAAGCAGCACCAACAACCGAAAAGTAGGAGTGTCTACTTGCCACGATCCAGGAGCAGTCGTAGTAACAGCCGATGGATCAAATAATTCTGTAAGCGTAGCCGCAATTTCTTCAGGTGTCATAACTTTTTATTTATATATAGCCTCTAGATTAGCGCAGAGGTGCATCAACATATTCACTAAAAAGCTCGATCCAGTCTGAAAACGCAGTGGGGGCGCACAGCTAGGTGTACGCCCCCACGAATGAATGTATTCCACTGAATTGAAATATCTGATTTAAATTTTAAATAAGCGAATTGCTCAAAAACACGATACCGATCGCACACAAAGCGAAACCAGCAAGGCTGATTTTCCAGGGTAAAATTCGGTTTATTTCTCCCATACCCATCCCAACACCAATTTCTCTAGCACTCATGGCAACGGCAAACAGAGTTAAGGCAATACCTAGTATATAGGCAACTACTGATATTGTTCCTGCACTAACAATAGATTCAGCATTAGCGTAACCCTGAAATAAACCAGCACTGATGCCCACCAGAGCAAGCACCAGAAAGTTTAGTTGATTTGGCATCATCAGCATAGTACCAAAAACGATGGTAGAAATGGCGATGGCTATTTCTGTGCCTGGTAAATCTAGCTGAAATATATGAATTACAATCCCTAAAACTGTTGCCAAGACAAAACATCCAGCGATCACAGCGCCACGAACAAACACAGATGAGAGCAAGCCAATCGCAACAATACCAACTAAACAATTTAAACTAATTACTGGATCTGCCAATCCCCAGACAAAGGCTTCCCAGCCGTTAGAGATGTTATGGTCAACTGGTGTTCCACTCAATGAACTCAGTAAGCTAATTAAAATTAAAGCTGCGATCGCCCCAACATGGCGATCCATGAACTTTGAGGTCTTAAGTTCCCCCCAAGTATGGGATTTTGATAATTGAGTCTTGAACATCGCTATATACCAAATTAGTTTTTAGGTAATTTATACTACCCAGCTATTCCAAAAAACTAACGTGGTAATTACCTTAAATCGTACTAGCTTCAGAAAGTGATGTAAACCCGCAGTGGTAGAAAAAGTTCTTTCATAAGCAAGTAGGATCGGATTATTAATATTGAGATTCAAGATGCGATCGCTAATCAAGAATCAGCCCAAAACTGCTGACAATACAACTAAACTACAAAAATGAATCTAAAGTACGGTGAATTCGATATATTGGAGCGAGAACTAGAAGCTCTTCCACCTATGCATCGAGTTGCCTTTGCGGCAGCTTGTTGCGAGAGATTGTATCCACACTATGATATTTACTTGCGAGCAGCTAGAGAAGATGATTGGGATGGAGAAGATTTATTTAGAGTAGCACTCGATGAAATCTGGCAATTTTTGGCAGGAAAAAAGGTTGATGTGGCAAGATCTCGTCAACTGTATTCTGATTGCGACCAAAGCTACCCCGACCATGAAACGTAGAAACTCCAGAAGCACAGAGAGCCGCGGATGCAATTCTCAATACTTTAGAACTTTGTTTATATCCAACTACACAACAGACCATTTCAGTAGCAAAACAAATACATGAAACTCTTTCTGAGTATATAGATTATTTATGCGAGTCTGAAGACGAATATTCGGAAAACATTTCCCACGAAGAACTAGTAGAAATAATTGCCAACCATCCGTTTACAGTACGAGAAATGGCAAAACAAAGCGAAGATTTGCAGCGCTTGCGATCAACTCCCACCTTAACTGCTGAGTTTTTACAGTGGCTGCGTACTTCTTCTCAGAATGGTGGTAAAAGTCTGCTAGATTTAAGCTGAAAAAACAATCGTGAAGGTGCGGCTACAGAACTTAATAAAACATAGCATCAAGTTTATCAGAACCCAAACTATCAAGGCTTTTTGGGGATTTTTTGTCACTCAACCAAACCTACCATTATAAATTTATTTCTGTGTAACACTGTTTTTACTTTTTAATTTTCGTTGATTGATTCTGACTGCTGAATACTGACTTCTGAATTATTTTTGAAGATGTACTCAACTAATTGTTGAATCATTTCGGCATCTGTTTCACTTAAACTTTCTAACTCAATTCTGTTGTTTTCTTGTGGCGTACTAGAGTCGCTACTATATATACGACGACTCAAGCCTACAGGACTATTACCATAAAGTGTTGTATAGAATACACACGCTGCTACATACGATCCAATCGGACTAGGGTGGCTTCGATCCGAACTGTAAAGGTTTAATTTCAGATTCGCTTCCTGAATTTTTTGCCAAGCTATTCCCACAGGTGCAACTTTAGCTTTCAGTTCTTGAGCAATGTTCATATAAGCATCAGTCAATATCTGTTGCGTTTCTGGTTGATTTTGCTTTGCCCAAGTTAAGTAAAATAGTGTTTGGGAATTAACTCGTTTAATTTCGGCATCAAACAGAGTAGCGTACTTGTGCATTTCCTGGGGATTAGTAATTGGTAAAGTACTTTGCTCTTGCAGTACTACATAATCCCAGCGTTTCGCTTTCAAAAGTCTGAGTGCTTTACCACGTTTCCAGTGGTTTTGAAGTGTCGCTCCACCAATCACAACCATTTCAGTTTCTAAGGTTTTAGCTTCTTTTGCTGAGGCAGCTAACTGTTGTGTCAACCAAGGAAGATCGTTGAAATATGTATAGCTGTTGCCAATAAATAAAACTCTGATTGCCTGCTGTTCAGCTACGGGGAAAGAATTTCTCTGAATCGGCCTTGCTAGCATATTAAACAAGACAATTATTAGAAAGAGGAATAAACATACATATACTATCTTGATATTGCTCATCTTCCCTGAAATCTTTGCAGTATAACTTATTCTTGGACAGGATTTTTTTGGAAATAGTTCTGGCTATTGATGAGTGGATGAAATTTTTTCCCAAGAGATTGCAAATTATACCTAACGTAAAACTCTGTAAGTTATTTTGCAATTATATTGCCTAAATTATCCAAAGTTGCTTTAGTTGATGAACTCACTCCTCCATCCCCGTTGCCTCTTAACCGTTTTTTAATGGGGGAGAGCGAACAACTACGGTTGGCTGACTAATTTGATTTGGGTCTTTGATTTTTACGCTACCCGTAACTCTTGTAAATTTGGCAGACTATGAACTTTTATAAAAAATTGGCTGACTCTGCATAAAACTTGTGCGTCCAAAGTAGAGTAAACAGGTACTAGCTTGATGAAGATGAATTGTCATTTACTCGATCTGTTATTGCCTAACCCTTGTTTAAAAACTACTGCTTATAAATTTAGAAAATTCTTCTTCAAAGAGCAAGACTTTCACAGGTTAAAACTTCAACACACACAATTGCGGAAATTGATATTATGCCTAGACTAATTGTTTCTTTACCCCCATTCATAGGCACTTCTGGTTCCGATCTAGTGGTGGGACAAGAGGATAATGCATTATTGCCAACAATTCCAGCAATTGGAATTGAAGTTCTAAAAAACGGAGTCATTGATACTCAAGCAGGTAACGATACGATCTCTGGCACAGGCACTGGTGGCGGTAACGGCTTTGATGCAAGCACAGGCACTGGTATTGCTAACAGTGGCATTATCAATGCGGGGAGTGGAGACGATACGATCTCTGGCACAGGCAGTGGTGGTTCCGGGTATAGAAGCAATGAACCTGGTATAGGTATCGCTAACACTCAGAGTGGTTACATTAATGGAGGAGACGGAAAAGATTTGATCGAGGGAACCGGAACCGGAGGTGACGGAAATATCGGAGCCATCACTATAGGCATCCAAAACACTCAGAATAGCCGCATTGATGGAGGATTTGGGAACGACTCTATCGAGGGAACTGGATCGGGAACGGATGCTATAGGAATCTCTAACACTGAGGGCAGCAACATTAATGGAGGAGAAGGGAACGATTCTATCAAGGGAACTGGAACTGGTGGAATTAGTAGTACTGGAGGAGAAGGTACAGGTATCTTCAACAGTGGTGGTAGCAACATTAATGGAGAGAAAGGAAACGATTCTATTGTTGGTATCGGCAAGGGCAGTGATGCAATGGAAGAACCTTTTAGATCGTACGATGCGGGTAGGGGTGTAGGCATCTCCAACAGCAAGGGTAGCACGATCGCTGTTGGGCAGGGAAACGACTATCTTTCTGGTACAGGCACAGGCGGTGCAGGGTTCTACGCTGATAACCCTTTTGGGAACGGCCCAGAGGAGCTTGCATCTGGTGTAGGTATAGGCATTGTTAACAGTGGCACAATCAATTTAGGCGATGGCAACGATACCCTCATTGGCACTGGTATTAGTCAAGGCACAGGTATTGTTAATACTGATGGCATTATTTTTCAAGGGGCAGGAGATGATATCCTTACTGGCTATGGCACCAGCATTGGCATTCAAGGCGGCACGATTGATGGCGGAAACGGTAACGATAAATTCAAAGCCCGTCGAATTGATGCTAACGGTAATCCTGTTTCCGACCAAGGGGGCGCTATTGCCGATGTCTTGATTAAGGGTGGAAGTGGAAATGACATATTTGATGTTGGTTACGGTAATGCCACGATCGATGGTGGATCGGGATCGGATAAGCTAATTCTGTCTGATTTTAAAAGTGATTACATTATTACAGGTACAGGCAGCCCCAACAATTACACCATTAAGCGGGATCAATTCACCTTGAATGTCTTGAATGTTGAGGAAATTGCTTTTAGTGGCGTTCCTCTACAGCAAAATGTGCTTGGGACTGTGAATTAGGAATTTCCAACAAATAAATTATCCAATTTTGTGGAGTGGGATGAGGGCTTGATAACCGCAGCAGCCGGTTATCTGAAGTGCAACAAGAACACTTCACTTTTTGTATACTAGTAAACAGCCCCGATCGCAGTTTTTAGATAATTCAACCATAGTGCATAGTAACACAACTGCCCTATTGGGGATTGAAACAAAATCCCTCAATACTTTAGAGTTAAAAATAAACTCAACTGCAAAGCGCGATCGCAATGACTGATAAAGAACTCAAACATCTAATTGAGAGTAATGCTAAAACAGTCCAAGCTATGTTAGATGAAATGGCGGAAGCACGACAAGAACGCCAAGAACTTCGAGAAGGAATGCTCCAAATTCAGAATGCAGTCGCACAATTAACGAATATACAAGAGAGAATAACCAATTTACTAATTTCTATTGATGGCGATCGCCCCACAATTCTCAAAAAACTCTCAGCACTGGAAACTAAGCTCGATCGGCTATTGCAGCAAAACCCAACAGACGAGTTAGGTTAAATACTCATAATAATCCCTAGACGTGTTGAAACAACATTTATTTTCCTTAAACAGTCGATAATGTAAATAAATGTAAAAAATTCTCAGTCAGGACAAAAGCATTTATGCGTGTAATTTTGATGACTGGTAAAGGCGGCGTGGGCAAAACTTCCGTCGCTGCTGCAACTGGACTCCGTAGTGCGGAACTGGGCTATCAGACGTTGGTTTTAAGTACAGATCCCGCCCACTCCCTCGCAGACAGTTTTGATATGGAACTGGGACATACGCCCCGAAAAATTCGCCCAAATCTCTGGGGTGCTGAACTTGATGCACTGCAAGAACTGGAGGGAAACTGGGGTGCTGTGAAACGTTATATTACCCAAGTTTTACAAGCAAGGGGTTTAGATGGCGTACAGGCGGAAGAATTGGCAATTTTACCAGGCATGGATGAGATTTTTGGCTTGGTAAGAATGAAACGCCATTACGATGAAGGTGAGTTTGATGTCTTAATTATCGACTCAGCCCCCACTGGCACAGCATTGCGTTTGCTGAGTTTACCTGAAGTCGGTGGCTGGTATATGCGTCGTTTTTACAAACCATTTCAAAACATCTCGGTAACACTTCGACCCCTCGTTGAACCTTTGTTTAGACCAATTGCCGGTTTTTCGCTACCTGATAAAGAAGTGATGGATGCACCTTATGAGTTTTATGAACAAATTGAAGCTTTGGAAAAAGTATTAACAGATAATACTCAAACCTCAGTTCGTCTTGTCACTAATCCCGAAAAAATGGTGATTAAAGAGTCTCTCCGGGCCCATGCTTATCTGAGTTTATATAACGTTGCAACAGATTTAGTCGTGGCGAATCGGATTATTCCAAATGAAGTCCAAGACCCATTTTTTCAACGTTGGAAAGAAAGTCAGGAGCAATATCGCCGAGAAATTCATGATGATTTTCACCCTCTGCCTGTGAAAGAAGTTCCCCTATTTTCTGAGGAAATGTGTGGATTGGCTGCATTAGAACGCCTGAAAGAAACTCTTTATAAAGATGAAGATCCAACTCAGGTTTATTACAAGGAAACAACTCTTCGAGTAGTGCAAGAGGAAAACCAATACAGTTTAGAACTTTACTTACCTGGTATTCCTAAAGACCAAGTCCAACTAAGTAAAACTGGAGACGAATTAAACATTACTATTGGCAATCATCGTCGTAACTTAGTTTTGCCACAAGCCTTAGCAGCACTACAACCAGGCGGAGCAAAGATGGAAAATGACTATCTAAAAATCCGCTTTGTTGACAACACAAAAGTTTAATTTTGTTGAACTTCACTTTGTCAACAAAAAGTTAAAACTAAAAAGCAAGAATTTTCTCTTGTAGCTAGTACAGACGCAATCTTTTTAGCGTCTGTTTTTATGATTTTTTGGTGAATTTTAATCAAAGCGAAAAAAATATTTTTATTAATGATTTGACCGTAGTTTTACTGAAGACAAATTGATCGAATAACTTTCACAATGTCTTTAGATTTAATTATGCCACTTTTCAAATTATTAATTTATTTTGCTATAACAATGATCTCCAATCCCGAACAAGATTTACCCTTATGTCGCGATGAAGAAAGTTTTCTGCGCCGCATTACAAACCGTATCCGACGAAGCTTAGAGTTAGAAGAAATTATAACAGTAACAACGACAGAAGTGCGATCGCTATTAAAAACCGATCGAGTGATGATTTACAAATTTCATCCTGATGGTAGTGGTCAAGTGATTGCTGAATCGATTAATAAAAATTGTTTGCCGTCGCTACTAGGACTAAATTTTCCCTACGATGACATTCCATCTTATGCCCGCGAACTATTTATCAAATCACGGGTGCGTTCTGTTGTGAATGTTGAGACTAAAGAGATTGGTCAAATTCATCTGCGTGACTTGGATAATGGAGATATCTTAGAGGAGATCCGTTACCGCCCTGTAGACCCCTGCCATATTGAATATTTAACGGCAATGGGGGTAAAATCCTCTGTAGTAGCGCCTATTCTCTATCAAGATCGACTTTGGGGGCTGCTGGTGTCTCATAATTCCCAAGCGCGTTTGATTTCAGAATATGAGCTAGAAGCAATACAAATGGTAGTCGAGCAGCTGTCAATAGCGATCGCTCAAAGTACTCTTCACACTCAAGTTCGCAAAACAGCCAAACGAGAAGCGATCGTTAACCGCATTGCTACCTTATTACATTCACTGCCGACGATTGTCTTACAGCCAGCCCTAGAAGCTGCTGTTGCTGCCTTTAATGGTGTTGGTGGCAGGCTTTGTATTAGAAATGAAGCTCTTGATTTCCAAAATGGCAACGTCACCAGCTTAACAGAATGCTTAATACCAGGAAATACTTGTATAAAGCTTTATATCTGTGGAGAACAACCTGTAATGCCAGAACAAACTATATATCCACTAATCGAACAGTATAGTATCTGGCAGGAACACTACAAGTCTACTAACTACGATGTTTGGGCAATTTCAGATATATATAACACTCCTGGCTTGCGAAGTTTGCAAGTTGCTTTTCAACCAACTAAAATTCGCAGCATATTGATGATTCCACTCCAGTATCGTCAGCAGTTGCTCGGCTACTTAAGTATTTTTCGCAACGAGATAGATACAGAAACTTTATGGGCGGGACAGCATGAGGGCGATCAGAGGCAACAGTATCCACGGCGATCCTTTGAGGTTTGGCGCGAATCTAAAACAGCACAAGCTCAAAAATGGACAATTGAAGAGATTGAACTGGCTAGAAACCTCAGTAAACACTTTGCTTCTGCAATTCAGCAGTATGAGTTATACCAACAAGTCCAAGTTTTTAATGAAAATTTAGAAAAACAAGTTAGAAGGCGCACAGCTGAGTTACAACGGACAACTGAACAACAACAAGCTGTGTTTAAAGTTATTGCCGAAATTCGAGAATCTTTGGACACAAATACGATTTTTCAAACCACAACTAAAGAAGTTTGTCAATTAATCAAAGCCGATCGCGTTTCTGTTTATCGTTTTGATGCTAATTGGGGTGGTGAATTTGTCGGAGATTTTGAAGCTGCGAGTCCATACTGGTCGAATGAATCTGAACTAGGTATTAACACAATTTGGAATGACACCTACTTACAAGACACACAAGGAGGACGCTACCGCAATAATGAAACATTTGCAGTCGATGACATCTACAAAATGGGGTTTACTCAGTGTCATCTCGACAATCTAGAGCAGTTTCAAATTTACGCTTTTGTGCTTGCGCCGATTTTTGTTGGACAAAAACTTTGGGGTTTGCTGGCAACTTATCAACACACTGGCCCTCGGCAATGGAAAACTTCTGAAGTTAACTTTCTCAGTCAGATTGCCGCCCAAATGGGCGTAGCACTCCAGCAAGCTGATTTACTATCTCAGACACGACAACAGACATTAGATTTGCAACAAGCAGCAGAACAACAACGGGTATTGTTTGAAGTTGTGGCGAAAGTTAGAGAATCTCTCGATCTAGATGCAATTTTTCAGGCAACTACTCAAGAAATTTGTAAATCATTACAAGCGGATCGAGTTGCAGTCTACCGTTTCCAGGCTGATTGGAGTGGTGAATATATTGCCGAGTTTGTGGGCGATAACTGGTTAAAGTTAGTAAATTCTGATACAAATACAGTTTGGCAAGATAGCTATTTACAAGAAACCCAAGGTGGGCGATATCGTCACAATGAAACCTTTGTAGTCGATGACATCTATGAAGTTGGCCACTCTCAATGCCATGTTACGGCTTTAGAGCAAATTCAGGCAAGAGCTTATGCGATCGCACCTATATTTATTGGGCAACAGCTATGGGGCTTATTAGCAGCTTACCAGAATTCTGCACCCCGCCATTGGGAAGCTTCAGAAATTAAATTTATTACTCAAATTGCCAATCAGCTTGGGGTTGCACTCCAACAAGCGCAATTACATCATCAAACCAAAGAGCAGACGCAAAAGCTAGCTCAAGCTTTGCATGATTTACAGCAAACTCAAACCCAACTGATCCAAACTGAAAAAATGTCCTCACTAGGTCAATTGGTAGCGGGTGTGGCTCACGAAATTAATAACCCCGTGAACTTCATTTATGGCAACATTAATCATGTCAACGATTACACCCAAGATTTACTCAGTATCCTAGACCTTTATTTGCAAAATACTCCCAACCCTAGTCCTGAAATTCGCGATCGCGCCTTCGAGATCGACTTAGAATTTATCATCGAGGATTTGCCCAAAACTCTATCTTCGATGAAAATTGGGGTCGATCGCATCCGGCAGATTGTCTTGGGTTTACGGAATTTCTCTCGCCTTGACGAAGCAGAAAAAAAACCAGTTGATATTCATGAGGGTATTGATAGTACCTTGCTAATTTTGCAGCATCGCTTGAAAGCAAAACCAGAAAGTCCGGCGATTAAATTAGTCAAAGAATACAGCAACCTTCCTTTAGTAGAGTGCTATGCCGGGCCGCTAAATCAAGTATTCATGAATGTTTTAAGCAATGCGATCGATGCTTTAGAAGATTACACAGAATCTCAATCAAAACCTCATAGCAGCCAAATTACTATCCGTACTGCTTTTGGAGAACTTGAAGGCAATATCAAGAGTGTAGTAGTTCGGATTGCAGACAATGGGCCAGGAATACCCGAAGCTCTCAGAGCAAGAATCTGCGATCCCTTTTTTACAACTAAGCCAGTGGGAAAAGGCACTGGTTTAGGATTATCAATTAGTTATCAGATTGTTGTAGATAAACACGGTGGTGTTTTTAAATGTGATTCTCAGCCGGGGTTAGGTACAGAATTTTGGATTGAAATTCCGATTAAACAAATTCGTCATTAGTCATTAGTCATTAGTCATTAGTCATTAGTCATTAGTCATTTGTCATTTGTCATTTGTCATTGGTCACTTGTACTGAGCGTAGTTGAAGTATTGGTCATTTGTACAGAGTTTCGACTGCGCGGTAATCGAGCGAAGTCGAGATTCAACTACCGCGTAGTCGAAATACTGCCTCCTGCCTTCCTTGATAACTTCTAACTTCTAAGTTGCACCGGCATAGCTAAATAGGTCATTTTCAAACCTCCCAATGGTGTAAAAATCACTGGAGTTAGGCTTTGATTTAAATGCATTTGAATTTCTGAAGATGGTAACTCTTTCAAGCCTTCCATCAAATATTTAATATTAAAGGCAATCTCGATATTTTCACCAGAAATTTGGGCAGGCATCGGCTCTCTACCACTGCCTACATCTTGAGCTTCACAAGATAAAGTAATTTCTTGAGCTTCGCTATCAATACTGAGTTTAACAATATTATTTTTCTGATCGGCTAACACAGCAATCCGCTCCAAAGTGCTGACAAATTGTCGCCGTTCGATTGTTACCTGTCGCTCAAATTGGCGAGGAATTAATTGTCGATAAGCAGGATATTGCCCTTCTAATGTGCGACTAGTCAAGCGTTGATTTTGCCATGCAAATACAACTTGACCTCGATCGAAATATAAAGCTACAGGTTCATCTGATGAGGCGCTATGAGCTAACATTCTTTGGAGTTCGCGTAATGCTCTAGCTGGTACTGTCACTTCTAGTTGAGTAGTTCCCTCTAGCGGACGCTCGTTGCTAGTTTCTACGACTGCGAGGCGATGTCCGTCTGTAGCTGCAAATTCTAGGGTGTCTTGTTTAACTGTTAAATGCACACCAGTGAGTACTTGCTTGGTTTCATCAGCACTGGTAGCAAACAATGAACCGCGTAATCCTTCAATTAATGCGGTGGTGGTGAGATGGATTACTTCTGTATTTTCAATTACAGGGAGTTCGGGAAATTCTTCCGGCCCCATTGCTCGGACTTGGTAATGTCCACTCTTGGGTGTGAGTGTGACAATTAAACCTTCTCCACCAGATGTTGCACCTGTCAAGGCTGATTCATCGTCTAAAGTGATTTCGCCTTCTGGAAGACGAGAGGTGATGTCTACAAGTAACTTAGCAGGAAGTGCGATCGCCCCACTTTCCCATACCTCTGCGTTAAAGCTGGTGCGGATTCCCAAGCTGAGATCGAAGGCTGTTAAGCTTACTTGGTTAGTTTCAGCATCCGCTTGTAACAGCACATTGGCAAGTACTGGATGAGTTGGTCGTGAAGGTACTGCACGACTAACAAGTGAGAGGTTTGTACTGAGATCGCTTTGGGAGCAAACTAATTTCATAAGTCAGATACAGCTTGTGAAAGATATCCTAACATCCTTATGTTTATAGGCGATCGCTATTTGTTTCCGATTATGATATTAGGCAAGTTTACCTTGTGGAAAACTTGTGGAAAAGTACTTGAGTTTTTCCACAAGGTAATTATACTTAATTAAGTTTTGACTGTAGAATATCAAGTTTTCCCCAGTTTTTTCCACAATTAAAGTTAAATTTAATCAATTTTTAGACGTTACTTAATATTCTTGACTAATTCTTCAGCCGTCAAAGCTCATAATTCAGACTGCTGCTTGTGGAAAACTTACAATACATCTTCAGGATGGTTTTTGAGAACGGCTAGTCATATTGATGCGATCGCTCAATTCACGTAGAGTTTGTACTAAGGTGCGATCGCTCTCTTGAAGTTGGGTAATTTTATCGCAACTATAGATTACCGTTGTATGGTCTTTACCACCAAACTCCTCGCCTATTCTCGGTAAACTCAAAGCTGTGTGTTGGCGCATGAGATACATTCCTAATTGACGCGCCCAGCTAATCTCTCTTCGTCGCGAGTTACCTTTGAGGTCATCTATTGAAACATCAAAATTATCAGCTACAATCTTTAAAATTGCTTCTGGGGTAGCTGCCATTTTTTCGTTAGGCGGTTCTAAAACTGGTGTAATATTTTCTACTGTCATCGGTAAACCCCAAATAGAAATATAAGCTACCGCCCGAATTAAAGCTCCTTCTAATTCTCGAATATTAGAAGTATAGTTAGAAGCAATATACTCAATCACATCGCGGGGAAGACTGATATTTTCATCCTCAGCTTTTTTCTGTAAAATTGCCATTCTCGTTTCTAAATCGGGCTTTTGGATATCTGCAATTAATCCCATAGAAAACCGAGAACAAAGACGTTCTTGCAAGCTAGGAATTTGGTTGGGCGGACGGTCGGAAGCAATGACAACTTGTTTACCAGCTTCATGTAGAGTATTAAAAGTATAAAAGAATTCCTCTTGGGTATATTCCTTCCCCTCAAGAAACTGAATATCATCAACTAATAAAACATCAGCCGCTCGGTAATGCTCTCGAAAACTTTGCATACTATCCTTACGGATAGCTGTAATTAAATCATTAGTAAACTGCTCAGTAGAAACATAAAATATTTTACAATTAGGAAAAATTGCATAGCGATAATGACCAATAGCTTGCATCAGATGAGTTTTACCCAAACCGACACCACCGCATAAAAACAAAGGATTAAACTCTTTACCTGGAGATTCTGCAACTGCTAAAGAAGCAGCATGAGCCATACGATTGTTAGCACCAACTACAAACCGCGAAAAGACATATTTAGAGTTTAAGTCAGTAGTTTGATGATTATGATTAGGAACAGCTTCAGAAATACTGCTGGAATTTGGTGATTCCCAGGCAACCTCTCGTTCACTAAAATGAGAAACTTCATCACCTTGAGCAACGGTAATATAAATTCCCACGGGATGACCGAGAATATCTTGGACTACATGAGCAATGGTATTGATGTAATACTTCTGTAACCAATTACGAGCAAATGGGTTAGGAGTGCGGATAACCAAACAATTATTTTCTAATCGCTCTGCACTAGCAGTTTTGATCCAAGTTTCAAAGGTAGGTCGGGATAGTTCAAGCTTTAGGCGCTCTAGTACCTGACTCCACAGACTTTCTATGGGAATTTCCATTATCCACCACCTTTGCTGCTAATCGTCACAATAGAAGAGAAAGCACTAATTTAGCATTGAGACACGCTAGACCTAAAATAAGCTTTTAAGTTGTAACCATTTTGGGACATACCCAGTAGGCAAGATCCTAACACCCACTGACCAAATCGAGTGCTGAGTGCTAAGTGGTGAGTAAAATAAAATTTCTCACAGCTTTTTTACCCAGTATATGCATCGTCCCTAATGAGCGATTTTAACTCAGCACTTTGCACTTTTAACTCAGCACTCTCATTGACACGGAGAAGCAACGACACATGAAGATAACAAACCATCACTCAGCACCCAAAAAGATTGAAACCAGGGGTTTACCTCAGAGGTTGTGGATGCTCTCATACGGGGTAGCAGTGGTGTTCCTGGGGAGCTGCTCTCTTTTACCTGCTAAGACTGTTGATAATCAGCAAAGCGATACTCAAGCCCAAAACACAACAGTATCTAATCCGGCAATTGTCCCCCCACCGATTTTCTCTTCGTCTGGAGATCCTAATTTTGTCGTGAAAGTAGTGCAACAGGTGGGGCCTGCGGTAGTTCGGATTGATTCTTCCCGAACAATCACTTCTCGCGTACCAGACGAATTTAACAACGATCCATTTTTCCGGCGGTTTTTTGGAGAAGGAGCGCCACAGCCTAGACAACGCGTAGAACGCGGTAGTGGCTCTGGATTTATTATTAATTCTTCCGGTCAAATTGTTACCAATGCCCATGTGGTAGATGGTGCTGATAGAGTGACTGTTGTACTCAAAGATGGCCGGACTTTTGATGGGAAAGTTTTGGGTGAAGACCCAGTAACGGATGTGGCAACAATCAAAATTAATGCGAATAATCTGCCAACTCTAGCTGTGGGTAACTCCGATGCCTTACAACCAGGAGAAGCTGTAATTGCCATTGGTAATCCATTAGGGTTGAATAATACCGTCACATCTGGAATTATTAGTGCTACTGGGCGTTCTAGTAGCGATATCGGTGCAAGTGACAAGCGGGTTGATTACATCCAAACGGATGCTGCAATTAACCCTGGTAATTCCGGTGGGCCATTGCTCAATGCTCGCGGTCAAGTGATTGCAATGAATACAGCGATTATTCGAGGCGCTCAAGGCTTGGGATTTGCTATACCCATTAATACCGTGCAAAGGATTGCCCAAGAATTAATCGCTAAAGGCAGGGTGGATCATCCTTATTTGGGTGTGCAGATGGTGACATTGACACCAGAAAATAAAGAAAGAATCAAAAATGTCGCAGGCGATCGCTTAAATCTTACAGCAGATGAAGGCGTTTTGCTGGTTGAGATTGTGCCGCGATCGCCTGCATCTGTGGCTGGTTTACGAGTAGGTGATGTGATTAAAAGCATTAACAGCCAGCCTGTTACTAAAATTGAAGAAGTACAAAAGCTAGTAGAAAAGAGCAAAATCGGTACTAAATTACCCATAGAAGTGGAACGCAATGGGCAAATTGTCCAAGTAGGAGTTCAACCTGCTCCTTTGCCAGTCAGACGTGAAGGATGAAGTTAGTCATTAGTCATTTGTCATTTGTCATTTGAAAAATAACCGACATACTTCACTGCCTCCATGCCCTGTTTGCCCAATGCCCCATTACCTAAAGGAGTTTTATCATGACTGAATTAGCGCCAATAATTCAATTAGGCAATCCAACATTGCGCCAAAAAGCTGCTTGGGTTGAAAATATTCAAGATGAGCAGATTCAAAAATTAATTGAAGATTTAATTGCCACTGTTGCCAAGGCTAACGGCGTGGGAATTGCTGCGCCTCAAGTAGCACAATCCTATCGTTTATTTATTGTGGCTTCCCGTCCTAATGCTAGGTATCCCAATGCACCAGAAATGGAACCTACTGCCATGATTAATCCCAAAATCATTGCTCATTCAACTGAAGTTGTCAAAGATTGGGAAGGTTGTTTAAGTGTTCCTGGAATTCGGGGGTTAGTTCCTCGGTATAAATCTATTGAAGTCGAATACACTGACTCTCAAGGCAATTTACAAAAACAAGAATTAACCGATTTTATCGCTCGGATTTTTCAACACGAGTACGATCATCTCGACGGTATTGTATTTGTAGATCGTCTAGAGAACACTCTTGATATGATTACTGAGCAGGAATACCAACAACGAGTAGTTAACAAATAAATGGGAGCAGGAGGTAGGGACAAGGGGGACAAGGGGGACAAGGGGGAATTGTTGAATAAATCTCTCCCTTGTCTCCCCTCTCTTCCTTGTCTACCTTGTCTCTTCTTCATTCCCAATGCCCAATAACGAATTATTTAAGCGTGTGCTTCACAAACTTGCTCGCCCCGCCACAATTGATATAGCCGTGTCGCTGGCATTGTCATATATAAAACGTCACCATCACTGAGATTAGTTTCTAACAAATCCCAGCCGTGAAGAGTTTGGTGGTTTGTTTCTACATATAAAGGTACACAGTCAGCAGAAATTGCTACATCTTTCACCCATTGACCGCAAAAGATGTGTGAAGCTGTAATTACAGTGGCAAAAGCTACCCAAAGACTATCGGCTGTGATGCCATTGCCCAGGATACGTCCCCCTAGTGCAGCAGCAGCAAAAGCTGGCGCTGCTAGTTCAGCCGGACTAAATACAGACTCAAAGCCAAATAGTTGTTGCGCTATGCCAGCAAAATCAGGATCGCCATAATGAACAATCACCGGAATACTGGGTGCCAAACCTTTGGCTTTGAGGGCAATTTCCAAATTGGTAGCATCATTGCTAGTAACAGTTATCACTGCGGCGGCAGAGTTTATATTGCTAGCTTTGAGTATTGTACGGAAGCTGGCATCGCCCTGAATCACAGGGATACCGAGTTCGCGGGCGGTGTTGATATATTTATTGTTGGAGTCGGGTTCAACGACGACAACTTCATGTCCGCTGGCGTGGAGTTGCTGAACAATTCTCACCCCAATACCACTTAAGCCACAGACAATGTAGTGCGATCGCTGGGGAATTCGGGCTGCATCCCAAAATTGCTTAAAGCGGCTTCCTAAGACAAAATCGGTGAGCATGGCATACCAAATACCAATCACCACTGCTCCAACCAGCATCATAATAACAGTAAAGAACTTAATACTGTTAGGAGCATTTTCTACTACTTTGTCATTGCCACCGGCTCCGGTAATCATGCCTACAGAAAAATATAGAGCATCCACAGGAGACAAACTCAACTCAGCCGACATATAGGTAAACGTAGCGATCGCAATAACCGTCAATAGGGCAATAGCGCCCACCACTACCGATCGCCCGTGTTCCTGAAACTGCCTCAGATTAGTCATAACTTTTAGCAGTTTTCTAATCAACGATCTCCGGGGAGAACGGATGCGGGGTTGTGTACCAATAATTATGCGATCGCCTACTTGAATCTCTTGGCCAGCTATGACGGCTGATACCAAATCCATCTCACCTTTGACTGGTAAGTAATAAATTAGCATCCGCGATCGGTCTGACCACAATTCACTCAGCTTTCGACCTTTCCAGAAGTGGTTTTGATCGATGTATTCTTCGTGAATTGGCCAAGTTTGCTGAAATAATTTAATTTGTCCGATCGCTCGGTTTCCCAGCGCTGCAAAGGTGAATACGGGTGCTGCTAATCCGACAACACTCATACTCAAATGGTCTGGCAAACTTTGATCTAGGCGCTCACCCAAATTTGTATTATAAAAACGGTTAATAATCCGAATCTGAGGATTTAGCACCCGCGCTTGCATCATAATAGACAAATTCAGAGCATCTTTAGATCCAGCGATGACTAAAGTATGTGCTTGTTGAATGCCTGCTGCTGTCAGGGTAGAAGCTGCTTGTAAATCTCCAACAATCACATCTCCTGCGGTTTCGCCAGGGATAGATTGGTGATGAATGCCAACAACGAAGGCTCCCTGATGTCTCAGCAGACGAAAGGTTTTATATCCGGTACGTCCTAAGCCACAAACAATAATTCTGGGTTTCATGAAACGGCAGCATCTTTTACAGGTAGGGCTGCATTTCTAGTTAGTTATCAATATTGATTGTTGCCCATTTTCCTGGAATATTACTGTAGCTGACAACACGATTGTTTTAATTGGGCAGGGGGCAGATCGTAGAGCATGTCATAGACAAGTCAGAAGGCAGAAAGAGGATTAAATGTTTTAGTTTTGCTTTCTGTTATTAATTTGTTTCTTTTACTTCTCTCCTCCTGCCTCCTGTTGTTCTTAATAAGATGGCACTTTTACAAATTGATGAAAGTCGATGTTATTTGGATACCTGAAAATTGAAGAGATTTAAGTTATGAAAAGTTTGATACAATTGGCAGCCTTTGGTACTATTTTATTCCCCTTAGTTGTGGCAGAAACCATAGCTGCTACAGCGAAAGCACAGCCACAGCCAAGGTCAGAGCCTATTTCTGCCCCTCATGTAATACTGAATGTACAGCGTAGCAGTGGTACATGCCCTCAAACAATTGGATTGTGGTGGTTTATTCTCCCTTATGAAGGCGGTGCTGAACACACGGTAGTAGCAAATACCAGAGAGTTTGCAGATGAAACTAATTTAGTTTCATCTAATAATAAGCAGTTTGTAGAATTTGTTTCACCTTTACGCAGTAATTATGCTTCTTGTGTAGGTAGAACTCGTGGGCAAGAATATAGCTTCTACAATGCAGAATTTAAGCATAAAAAAGCTTATTTCCGTGTGGATTTACGAAAAATTGATGCATCCCTTAGCCTAATCACTTACAAAAGTGTAGTAGCTTCCCGCCCTTATGTCAGATGGGCGATCGCTGACTAACTCCTCAATGGTTAGTTTGACACCTCAAATAGTAGAGTTTTCTCTAGTCAGGCTTTGAACGGGCAATAAAATAATCTAGAAAAATATGGCAATTTTTGTAGGTTGTGATACGCTATCTGCTTGAGAAGTGTGGAGGAGCCGAAAATGACTAAGCTGCGGGTGGGGTTACTGTTTGGCGGTCGTTCGGGAGAACATGAAGTTTCGATCAAATCAGCAGGGGCGATCGCTAACGCCTTGAGTGCTGGGGAAAATGCTAGTAAGTACGAAATATTGCCTTTTTACATCCAAAAAGATGGCCGCTGGCTAGCAGGAGAAGCACCCCAAAAGGTTTTAGCAACCGGCAGTCCGCTACTGGAATCGGCAGAATCAACATCTGTTGGAAACCTGACATCCAACCCTCAAGCCCAAACTCTGAGCAATTGGCAATCTCCCTCTCAAGTTGCCCAAGTGGATGTTTGGTTTCCCATCCTCCACGGCCCCAACGGTGAAGATGGAACGATTCAAGGGTTACTGACTTTGATGCAAGTCCCCTTTGTCGGTTCTGGGGTGTTAGGTTCGGCTATGGGAATGGATAAAATTGCCATGAAAATGGCCTTTGAGCAAGCGGGATTACCCCAGGTAAAATACAAGGCGGTAACTAGATCGCAGGTTTGGTCTAATCCTTGCGTATTTCCGAAACTGTGTGATGAAATTGAGGCAACATTAGGTTATCCTGCTTTTGTCAAGCCTGCTAATTTGGGTTCATCAGTGGGTATTGCCAAAGTGCGATCGCGCCCAGAATTAGAAGCCGCTTTAGATAGTGCTGCCAGTTACGATCGCCGACTAGTTGTAGAAGCTGGAGTAGTCGCTAGAGAAGTTGAGTGTGCCGTTTTAGGTAACGACCAACCCCAAGCCTCTGTCATTGGAGAGATTACTTATGACAGCGATTTTTATGATTATGAAACTAAATATACTGAGGGTCGGGCAGATTTACTGATCCCCGCCCAGCTTCCAGAGGCGATCGCCCGTCAAATTCAGGACATGGCTTTACAAGCTTTTGCCGCTGTTGACGCTGCTGGATTAGCAAGGGTAGATTTTTTCTATGTGGAAGCAACACAAGAAGTATTTATTAACGAAATCAATACGTTGCCAGGCTTTACTGCAACGAGTATGTATCCTCAACTCTGGGCACATAGTGGAGTCTCTTTTCCAGAATTAGTCGATCGGTTAATTCAACTTGCTCTTGAAAGGCATTCTCCTAGCTGAGAGAAGAAATCAGCAAACTGATTTCTGATTATTACGGTAAAAAGCCACAATAAATACAGAACTTTGGCAAAATTTAGCCAGATTTGGTAGCTTATGTCTTACAAAAAAGCTACTTAAATCTAAATTTTGTTACGGATACCTGATGCTTGACTCCTCCAGTACAATTTATTGACTAGAGGGGTACAAATCTGAAAGTAATCATGGAAAAAAGTCAGAGTGTACAGCGCGAGCGAACCCATTTAAAAAGGGCTACTCCAGAGCTGACAAACAGGAAATCGAGACTAAGAAACAGCTCGAATGTTCTGATATATCTGGTTGCACATCATCCTTGGCTATTGTTAACTGGGTGTTTAGCCATGTTTCTGGGAGGTGGCACCTTTGCCTTATATAGCTTAGGTAATGCTGGCCCCGTGCCACAAGAAGAACCAGAAAAAATCCCAGTTATCGTTGAAGAACCAATCAGTCCGCCCTCTGAGAATAGCAATCCTACACCTTTATGGGTGATTGCTGCGATCGTTCTCAGCTGTGGTGGTGGTTCTTTGCTGATTTTCCGAATGCTTAACCGCACCAAGCAACCGCAAAAAGTTCAAAAACAGGTTAATCGGCAGCAGGTACGCTTGGCACAGAAGCATTACCAAAAATTGGAACCAAATCTTCCTAAGAGTCAACCAATTTTTGTGCCACAGCCACAACTAATGCCCCTGATGCAGATGCAGCCTAAAACAAAGCATCTGGTAACTGTTCTCCCAGCAGAACACAAGCACCACCTGGATACGCGCACAGAACCCTTAGCAGAATTGATGGATCTTCGTAAAAATAGTTCATTGTCTGCTATTTTACGCCAGTATTAATACTACGGTAAAGTAAACCCCGTTAAATTAACACTTTTTGCCAATTAGCTAGGCTTAGATTCCCGACTTTCTCTAAGAAGTCGGGAATCTTGTTATGTACGAATAATTGATTCGCTATATAGCGGTTTAACTGCTTTTCAAAAGTTAGATATGAGCAATTAGGAAATTTAAAAACTTGCCAAAATGGCAACTAGCTTTTGATTATTCAAGTTAAATTGTATGAAGATAAACGACTTCAAGGGTTTGATTATCAGGGACTACCACTTAAGTGAATTTCTTTTGTAAAACACTGTTTACCAAGTGATTTACAAAAACAAAAAGCTATCTCTAACAATTATTTGCTAAATAAATTCAATAATCAGGTTTGGCATTTGCTGCAACAGGAATATTAAATGCGTGCAGGCGTTCTTGAACTACGCATTAGCCCCTAATAGGGGTAACGTCTGTATACATTCCTGTTCACTTCAGCAGCAAATGATAGAGTGGGAGTTTGAAAGCTGACTGATATGCTTCCTCCCACTCTCTTTTTATCGAAACAGAATTCAGGAGCGGAGCCAGAGACGCTCCGCCTCCGGTCAGAATGAAATTTGTGTAACTGGTATACTGAATTCTGAATTCTGGCTTCTGAATCCTTCTTTAAAAGTTAGTATCTTGTAAAAACTTAAGAATCGCTTTATTCACCACCGCAGAAGCCCCAGTTGAGGCATCATGACAGCAGTTAGATAAAATCTGTAATTTAGAATTAGGGATATGTTGATGTAATTTTCTACCATGACTAGCAGGAAACCAACTATCTTGCTCACCCCACAAAACTAATGTAGGACACTTAATTGCACTCAGGTTATTTTGAATTTTGGTGAGCATATTGGGCTTATTTGCTTGCCAATTCTCAATTTCTTGCGCGGCTATTTGTAACTCTTCGGCAACTTTTGCGATCGTACCAGGCAATTCAGTAAACGGGTAAGTTATCCAATAGATATCTTCCTGTGTCAAGATTGAGGGATCGAATAATACCCTACGTCTTTCTATTGCCATAACTTCTTTAAATAGAGGTGCAAACAAATATGTCAGACGTAAGGAATCAATTGTTTGCATTATTTCTAAGGGCATTTGGGCAAGCAACCACATAGACCAATGAGGTAGCTGTTCGGCAAAAACAGGTACGTTTACGACTATAAGCCGTCCGATTAACTGCGGGTTTTCTTGAGCAAGAGCAAGGGCAACTAATCCCCCTAGAGATTCTGCCACAATGATTGCGGGTTCATCACATAATGCCTGAATAATTCTTTTAAATTCAATAACTTGATGACCGTTGTGTTCTTTACGAGACAATGGTTTTTCGGAAAAACCAAAACCTTTGGCATCAAAACAAATTACTCGGTAATATTTAGATAATGCTGCTACGCTGTGCCGCCAATTGTAGCTCCAACTCCCCATACCATGTAATAAAATTAGCGGTTTCCCTCTTCCTCTTTCGCCATAAGCAATTTGTACAGGATACCCTTTAGCGTCACTAATAACTAAACTTTGCCGCCCTTTGGGAAAAGTAGCTTGCCACCAATCTTTCATTCTTTTATCAATAAACAATTTAACCGCCTGTAAAGGCGTTCCACAAGATTCTAATTAGGATCACAGGCAATGCTACTAAGACAATGGAGATGAGCAATAATCCAGCCAAAACGGCAAAGATAAACCATCTGTCTGCACTCTTTTGCTCGCTAGGAAACTTTAAGTATTCTTCCAAGAGCTTGATATTATTAGTGTTAGCTCTCCAGGCAACATCAAAAAAGTCTCCCAAAACTGGGACAGCGCCTACCAAGCCATCAATGATTACGTTCAAAACCATTTTACCTAGAGTCGCTCTAGATACGCCTAGCCGTGCTGCTTCTAGAATAATGTAGCTAGAAAACATTATTCCCAAAAAATCACCACCAATCGGTATGAGTCCTAAAATTGGATCTAAACCAAAACCAATCTTTGTGCCAGGAATGGTAATAACATTATCCAACAACCGACTTAGCTGACGCAGGCGCTTCAAGGTGGGTGCTTTGGCATCAGGTTCAATCATCGGAAATCGAGGAGGAGAATCAGTCATGGAGGCAATCGCTTACTTTGTATTGAATCGTTAGATATTTTACTCCCCTACTGAGCTTTTGCAATCATTTTCTCAAGGATTTACGAATTAATATTTTACTTTCGATTGCGGCTGGGCTTTTAAGCGCATATCTTCGCCGACAGTCACGTTTAACTGATCGCCGATTAACAGAACAGCAGCGCTCATTGACAGCCAGAGCATTAAAACTATCACTGCTCCTACAGCACCATATACTTTATTATAATTGCCAAAATTCGCCACATACAGCCGAAATAGGGCAGACAACATTGCCCAAAAAACAGCTGCTAAAATTGCTCCAGGCATCATTGGCGTGCCTGAGTTCCACTGACTAGGGCCATAGCGATAAACAAAACCAAAGGCGACAGCAACAATACTTAAAGCTAAAGGCCAGCGTAACAGTAGCCAAAGATGCAACAAAAAGATCAAAGAACTATTTTCGCGCGCTACTATTCCCAATAGCCAGTCGCTAGCAAATACCGAGAGAGAAGCTAGTATTAAAAGCAACATTGTGCCGACTGTTAATCCCAGAGAGACAAGCTTGGCTTTCCAAAAAGGACGGATGTTTTCTGAAGGAATTTGATGGATTTGATCGAGGGCTGTCATTGCGGTACTCACCGCCCCAGAAGCAGTCCAAATTGCTAATACAAAGCTTAGAGAAAATAAACCACTGTTTTTGGAGTTAGTAATTTCTGTGGTAGCAAAATCACGAATTAGCTCCAGGGCTTGTTCGGGTAAGATTTGACTTAGTTGTGCCGCCAGTTGTTTAAAGGTGTTTTGTAAAGATTCTGCCAATAAGCCAATGGCTGTGATGATCGCAAGAATTGCTGGAAACAGCGATAGCATAGCATTAAAGGCGATTTCCGAGGCGAGTCCAAAAAGTCGCCTTTCGATTGTTCGGGAAAAAGTTTTTTTAATCGTGCGCCAATTGAGGTGGCGAAAGAAGCGAAAAAAACGAAGCTTTGGCATAATTTAGAGTTAAAACTGGTTGGGTTTATTAACTACTGTGCTAAATTTTGCGTAGCGATCGCATCTATACTTTCTACCGCAAGAATACTGAGTCGAGAGTTTCTAATTAATGACCATTGAGCAATGACTAATGACTATTAATGTATGAATCAAGATTTAACACAACAGTGGTTGACAGAAATCCAGGTAATCAAAGAGCAGATGGCGGAACTTCAACACGAGCGCGATACAGCTTGGGAAAGTGCCCAAAAATGGCGTCAGCTTTACAATACAGAAGCAGAACAACGCCGTACAGATACTCAACTTTCCCAACAGACGATCGCCTCTCTCAAAGCAGAACTGCATAAACTCCAAGGTCTTGAAATAGACACACTAGCTGCTGGGACACCAGCAGCTATCCAACAAGAAATAGAACAGCTAAAATCTGTGGAAGACTTGCAAGCTAAACTAATCGCCGCAATTAAAGAACGCGATCGCCTCTTGCAAGCTTTGAAAACTGAGCAGGATAATCACGCCCAAACCCGCAATAGCCTCACTACTGCATTGGGTGATGCTATTGATAGCCTGACGCGCGAACGAGCAGGAGCAGGGAGCAGGGGAGCAGGGAGATGAGAAATCAATTCAAAATTCAAAATTCAAAATTAAAGAACTTCTGCCTCCTGCCTTCTGCCTCCTCTTTCCCAATGCCCCATGCCCCATGCCCCATGCCCAATGCCCTAAAATCCCATTGCCTTGGCTACTGCACCCAGTTCTGCCGCGATACCTTGTTGAAATTGGCTGTGATTGTGTTTAATGGCTGTATCTGGGTCTTTTAGTCCATTGCCTGTGAGGACACAAACTACTGTCGCCCCTGTGGGAACTTGGTCTTTCACCTGCAACAACCCAGCGACAGAAGCGGCGCTAGCAGGTTCGCAGAAGATACCTTCTGATGCTGCCAAAAGTCGATAGGCATCGAGAATTTCGGCATCGGTAACGGCGTGGAAATTTCCCTGACTGGCGGTTTGGGCGGCGATCGCTAATTCCCAACTTGCAGGGTTGCCTATGCGAATTGCTGTTGCTAGGGTTTCGGGATGCGCCACTGGCTGACCGTGGACTAAGGGGGCTGCTCCTGCGGCTTGGAATCCCATCATCCGGGGTAGGCGATCGCACTTTCTGGCTTGATGATATTGACAAAAGCCCATCCAATATGCTGTGATATTTCCGGCATTTCCCACGGGAATACACAACCAATCTGGTGCATTACCCAATGCATCGACAATTTCAAAGGCTCCTGTTTTTTGTCCTTCTAGGCGGTAGGGATTGACCGAATTCACCAAAGTGATCGGATAGCTTTCGGCCATGTCGCGGACAATTTCTAGCGCTTGGTCAAAATTACCTTTAATTGCCAATACTTCTGCGCCGTACAGTAATGCTTGAGCTAACTTGCCCAGTGCTACATAACCGTCGGGAATCAGTACAAAGGCATTCATACCTCCGCGTCTGGCATAAGCAGCAGCGGCGGCTGAGGTGTTGCCCGTGCTGGCACAAATGACTGCTTTTGCCCCTGCTTCCTTGGCCTTGGAAATTGCCATAGTCATCCCCCGGTCTTTGAAGCTGCCGGTGGGATTGAGACCGTCATATTTTACAAAAACCCGTACTTGTCTGCCAATGCGTTCTGCGATCGCTGGCGCTGGTATTAGAGGTGTGTTGCCCTCCAACAGAGTCACAATCGGTGTTTTTTCGCTGACAGGCAAGTATTCGCGATAGGCTTCTATCAGTCCGGGCCAGGGTTGGCGATGAGATGTAGCAACAGACAGGCTCAAAGTCACGGGATTTAAAATTTCTTAATGTAAGGATTGGATATTTTAGAAAGGGTGGGATCGGGAAGCGCAAAATGGGAAAGAGGAAAAAAGTAGATTTTTCGTTACCAGTTGCCTGTTCAGAGTTCCCTAATCTCAAAGAATCTTGTTAAGAATATTATTTGTGGTGCAGGCGTTTCACTTACTATTTTTATTTAGAACGTTAATTTATCATAAACCGCCACGGCGACCTTCGGTTCAACAAATTACCTTCGAGGAGACTGACAAGGTGAAAAATCATCTGTAAATCTATAGGACTCTTATTTGATTTTTGAACAAGACTGAGTACGTATTTATCCTATTCCTTATTTTGTGTTCCCTGTCTATAGAAGTAAATTCTCCGAATTAAACTGATTCCTATATTAGACTTACGTCATAACTCTCTAAAAATTTTATTTATCCGTGGTTTAAGTCGCGCTTATTGAATTATTTTATTCAATGATATCTATGTATTTTCCTGGTCGATGTGTTTTACTTAAGATAGGAAAATACTTAAGAGGCTGTCTCTTTTTGATGTTAGCCTTCCACCTCCCTTTCTACAAGAGACTGCACCAAGTGCCAGTGCTTCGCCCTACGTTTTTTCATGATTTAGGATAATTCTTGATATAGTCTACATATAATTTCTTGCGTAAATTCCTCAAAAACGGCGATAATTGTTTGTACAACCATAATTGACAGAGTATAAATTAACTATTCTTAAGTATCTTCCCGTGGAAGGATGCTTTACACACTTGGGTCAGTGTTTTTTTGGAACACAGCCATTATAATCACCGTCTTTTATGATTGAACCCAAAATCCATTAGAGTAATTGATTGAAAATATACAATTATTTAATAAAGCTTAAAAGAGCATTATTATAATATTTCTAATGGTGTGAGTTAAATAGTGGATTTAATTAGCAATGCCTACTTATTTATCTAGTGTTTCCGATCGCGAGTCCCAGACTGCCTGGGTCAATAAGTTAACCAAGTCTTATTATCAAGACGATCAGCAAGCTAAATTGATGCATTTACAAGCAGAGGTAGACTCTCTGTTGCAGCAATTGGAAAATCTGAAGCACCAACGTTTAGCCGAAACCAACCAAAAAGAAGAATAAGTCAGTCTTCGAGATAGCGATGACTACGACGGGCTATTCGGCGTCGCTTTTCCCCTCTTTAATTTAAATTTGAGTAAAGGGGAAATTTGAGCCAGGGGTGCGTTATTCAAAGCGCTGATTTTTCTCTGACCAGCGCCTCAAACTGTAGTTATGAGCATTTTCTACCAGTAAAGCTAAGGATTGCACCCCTGAAAGCTTGGCGATCGCAGAGAGTCTTTGTAAGTAATTTCCTGTAAAATCAGTGTAAATAACTTTATTTACATCAGACAAAATTATAGTCCGGTCGCGGCGCTGCTCTGTGTTTTTTCTCTGTTCAGGTGTCCCCTGATTCAAGGATGCTATTGCTTCTGGTGAGATAGTCAGGATTATTTCTGGTTGAGCGTTATTTGTTAAATCAATCACTTGAACGGGCCAATCACCTAATTTTTCCTGCATCTGTTCAAAGCTAGGAATAGCACCAACCGGAAATTCACCGGATTTTTGTAAAGATTGCCACAGACTCGATAGCATTATCTTCACCCCTTGGGGATTTTGTTGATGCAGTTCTCGTAGAGTAATAGGAGATGGTTGCACCCATTCCAATGCTGCATTTGTCAAAGCTAAAGGTTTGGGTTGGAGAACATCGTTTGGATTATCTGGAATTTTGGGACCAGCAGCTAATAGGCGCAAAACTTTACCCCGTAGTTGCACCGCTTTGATAGTGGCTATAGTGATTTTTTGTTCTCCATTTGCCAACCAGACTACAATCTGGATTTCCGGGTCAGAACTGATTCCCAAAGTTTTCCAGAAAAATTTAGCAGCGTCAGTTTTCGGGGGGTTAAAATTCTCAAAGGGAAAATTTAGCCAGCGTTTCCCGTCATTAAATGCACTCACCTCCACCTGATACCAAACTTGATTATCCGTAAGTTTCAAATCTGCTGGGGAATTTGGTTGCAGCCATTCGGTATTGGTAACTTGAGTAATTGGCTGCACTGTACCAACAATCTGACTAAGGTGAGTCGAGGATATTTGCGATGTCCCCTTACCATTGAGTCTTGATAATAGACCTTGAATATAGGCAAGATTCTCTTTTGTAATTTTTGGTTGCGCCTTTAACCAAGAATTAGCGTGTCCTTCTCCTCGCTGAACTGCTAAAATCAACGCGAACCAAGCTTGCACCTCTCGTCTATTTGGGTTCACCTGCAACGCTGCTGCTGTGCGATTCCACAACCGTTTTTCATCAGCTTTGAGTAGAGTAGCAATTTCTTGGGCATTATGTGGCGACGCTTCAAACACCTGTAAAGCTTTCTCCCAGCGGCCATCAATCAAATCTGCCAGTACTTCTTGACTAGGACTTGCCCAAATTTTCTGGGCTTGAATTTTAGTAAGTTGAGAATGCAAGCGAATCAAATCCATTTGTGCTTGCGCCGCTTCTGGTAAAACTCCTTTGCGCTGTTTCTTGATGAATTTCAACCATTCAAAAGCTGGTGTCCACAATCCACTACGCGCAATTGACAAGGCACTTTGGTATCCAGAATTCTTGAAGGTCGATGATTGGAGGCTAATCGCCTCCAATTGAATTGGTTTGAGGAATAACTTCAGAGGTTTAACTTGGTAAACTTGTAAATGCGGTTCTAAACCTACTGTTTGATCGATAACTAACTCTTTTGTACCATCACCAGTTACCTGCTGCCATTTCGGCAATTGTCCGTTAGGACTAGTCCAAGACAACATTTGTAGTAAGTTTGTGCGTTCTGGATTGTAGTATACGACGTAACCGTAGCGGATCGTACCAGTTGGTTGTTGGCGTTTACCCCGCAAATCAAACCAAACCCCTGATGATGGTGTCTTACCTTCAAAGCGTTGCACTTCAGTTAAAGGTAGGGGAATACTGATATCCTGGGGTTCTGAAGTTCCATCAAGCAAAGAAGAAATCACAAAGGATTCATCTGGGCCAGTTACAGATAATTGAGTCGCTAAATAGTAGTAATTTTCTGACTGAGATTTAAACTCTAACTCAACTGATCGCTCGTAAACCCTGAGTTCCACCAGTTCTTTACAATCAGATTGACAATTAGCACGTTGTTGAAAAATTGGTAGTAAAAATGAGGCTTTCACATCCTGATATAAAGGCAGAGTTTCCCCAAATATTTGGTTTTTTTTACTCAAATCGAGTTGAATTTGTTTGAGAGTTTGGGGGCGTTCGTGTTTACCAAGGGGAATTTGTGCCCATGCAGGTAAAATTTTATTTAGCCAGCTTACTTCGTCTGGATTGAAGATGAAGAGAACACTAATCCAGGCAAAAGCCATAATTAGACTAGCACTACTTAAGATAATTGCGTAGCTTACCGCCGTAGGCATTGCTAATATTGATGACAACCAACTTCCTCGTTTTAGCTTTTTCTGGGATTTTTTAGCGACGCGTTTCATCGCACCAGCACGAGGTTGATTTGGTTTAGAGTCTTTTGGCTTCAGCTTGCGTGAACGATTTGCCATAGATTGGGGATTAGGGATTAGGGATTGGGGATTGGGGATTAGGGATTGGGTATTAAGAAAACTCTTTCCTAATCCCCAGTACCCAGTCCCCAGTAACCAGTCCCCAATACCCAATACCCTGTTATACTCGCCCTTGCAAAAGTTGCCCAGAAGCATTAAGTCTAATTTGGGACAAAATCCGTAAATGTCCCCATGTGAACCCTAGACGATCGCGAATACACTCTTCACTTAAGTATGTGAGCAGAGTGTAAAAAATTGAAAGGTAGACTTATTAGCCGCAATCATCGCAAAACCTGGATGCTCGCATCGTTACTAATTGCGGGAGTAAATGGAGTTGCACAAACAGCATTAGCACAAGAGTACATCAATCCAGAAACTACTCAGGAGATAGGAGTTAAGGACAATAGTATTATTCCCTCATCTCCCCTCCTCCCAGAAGAACCGATGGCTCAAGTTACATCGGTATCTCAACTCAAGGATGTACAACCCAACGATTGGGCATTCCAAGCCTTGCAGTCTTTGGTAGAACGTTATGGTTGTATAGCCGGCTATCCAGATAGCAGCTATCGCGGTAATCGCGCCTTAACTCGGTATGAATTTGCTGCGGGTGTAAACGCTTGTTTAGATAGAGTCAACGAATTAATCACTACAGCCACCAGCGATTTAGTCACTCGCGAAGATTTAGCAATATTACAAAAATTACAGTCAGAATTTGCTCCTGAATTAGCAACTTTGCGGGGTCGTGTCGATAATTTAGAAGCCAAAACTGCCCAAATTGAAACCAACCAATTCTCAACAACAACTAAACTCAGTGGACTACTGATAGTTGGCATTCAAGGACGAACTAACAATCGTGGTGATGTTAATCCTAGAGATGGACAAAAGGATACAGATGATGCCGGGACAAATATTAATGTTATTTCCCTGGCACAGCTGTATTTAACTAGTCAAATCACTCCCAGTAGTTATTTGTTTACAGGTCTTTTAGATGGTAACGGAACAACTGCACCTAGATTTACTAATAGTGTTTCCCGGAATGATGTTTTACTTGGTTACGAATTTCCTACAGATAGCTTGATAGTAAGTGACTTAAATTTTCATTGGCTGGTGACAAATAAATTAGCAGTAATGATAGGAACAGAAGGTGTAAGTATGCCAGCTGCTTTCCGAGGCCCCAATCGGGTAGAAAGCGCTGCAACAGGGCCATTATCTTATTTTGCCCAAAGAAACCCAATTTTAAATATGGGATATGGTCACGGCGGTATAGCTATTGATTGGCAATTTGCTAAACGCGCTAGTTTGCAGGCAATTTATACTAGTTATCAACCAGGGAATCCCGGTAAAGGTAGCGGTTTATTTGATGGAACCACTACAACAGGTGTGCAATTACTGCTGACACCAACCGATACTCTAGATTTAAGTTTATATTACGTTAACAATTACGCTTCCGATGGTTGTTTGCTAACCTTTGTTGGTGATGAATGCTTAACTACAGTTAATACCACTACCGGAAAATCAGCACCGCTACAAACTAACGCCGTAGGTGCAACTCTTACTTGGCAAATTTCTCCCCGCATTAGCGCAGGTGCGTGGGGTGGTTATACTAAATCTTATATTCCTGGGCAATCGGGAAGTGTAGAAACAACAAATTATATGGTGTTTCTGAATTTCCCTGATTTATTGAAGAAAGGAAATTTAGGAGGAATTTATGTCGGTCAACCTCCTAAAATCACTAGTAGTGACTTACCTGTAGGAAATAATGTCCCTGATTTTATCAATACAGGTTTAGGACGAGCAGGTGGACAACCAGGCACGACCACTCAAATTGAGGCATTTTATCGTTTTAAATTAACAGATAATATTAGCATTACACCAGGAATAATTCATCTTATCCAGCCTGGTAACACACCAGATAGTGACTCAGTTACTATCGGCATTCTGCGGAGTACTTTTAGTTTTTAATCCTGCTTGCAGATAAATATTATATAACTTAAATCTTGATAGCACTTAAATTAAATTGGTCTTAATCAACTCTTAAATATATCTTTTTTAATGCTATATACCTGATTTTCAATAGATACAAAAACCGTTTGATTCACCGCCAAATCTCGATATCAATCCAGTGTATAACAACATCCCAAATTAATAGACTCATGATTATATTCATAGAGCATCTTCCTATAGGATGTTTGCAAATATGCTGAAACTCGATATTATTTTGCTTCGAGATCGCCAAATATCTAAAATAGAAAATTAATCTGCCATAAGCTATAATTATTTATCAGTATTTTTACAACTATAATGAATAATTTTTGACTTGCTAATGACTAGCAAATACTGTTTATAAATAGACTTTTGTGGGTAATACTAGACAAAAATTACTGACGAAAAAGTTCATCATGAACCTAAGTATAGTTGATGATAAATTGCAGATAGAATTTACGTTTAAAGAGCAACTGCTAGCCGTTCGTTTGAATAAGCTTTGGCAAATATCACTAGCCCATATTGAACAAGTCACAACAGCCGAACCCCAAAGTAATTGGCGAGAATTGCGTGCCCCTGGTAGTTTTATTCCTGGAGTAATTAAAGCTGGAACTTATTACACTAACCGAGGTAAAGAGTTTTGGTATGTGAATCGAGAGACAAATTATTTAACCATTGAATTGCAAGATGAATCCTACAAGCGGATTATCTTAACTATTGATAACAATGAGTCTTGGCAACAAAGACTTGTTCAGATCATTGCTGTATAGTTAGTCAAGTAAAATCAGTCCCACAAGATAAGTTGTGCGCTATTGCTTATTAGTGTCAACATCAACCAAAATATGGGTGAAATTCTCGTTTTCACCTAACAATCGCCTGGAAATGCTGGCTGTATTGTCTGTACTGCAAGTAAGAGAGGCTGTAGCCCTTTTAACGAGCATTCCCAGTCGAGAACTGGGAACAAGTCAATCTTGCAAAGCTTTATCTAATTAAGCTTCTACCTTATTTGGTGTTTTGTCTATTAACCACCCGCGACAGCTGGGACAATACTTACTTCATCGCCATCTTTAAGAGTTGTATTAATACCATCTAAATGGCGAATATCTTCGCTATCAACGTAAAAATTTACAAACCGACGTAGTTTGCCTTCTTCATCGCACAACCGAGATTTAATACCAGGAAAGCTTTGTTCTAAGGAGTCCAACAATTCAGCAATGGTGCTACCGTTGGATTCTAGACTAGCTTGATTATTAGTCAAATTCTGAAGAGTTGTAGGAACTAAAACTGTTACAGCCATAGAAGTACAAAGTGAATAGTTAAAAGTGAGGAGTATAATTTAAAAGTTAGGAGTTATGAATAAAAAACTCATAACTCATAACTCCTAACTAAACGAGGACTTGTTGCCATTCCAAGCGATCCAAAGTACGCGATCGCTCTAACGCACGTTCAAAACTATCGAGTTTCGCATCAATAGTCAAGGGTTCACCAACGTAGCCTTGGACTGCTTCTTGGGTTTTCAAACCATTGCCTGTGATGTAAACCACGGTAGTTTCATCTGGATCGATTTTGCCAGCTTCTACCAGTTTTTTCAGCACGGCCACGGTTGTACCACCAGCCGTTTCTGTGAAGATGCCTTCGGTTTCTGCCAGCAATTTGATGCCATCAATAATTTCGGCATCATTGACTGACTCAATATTACCACCAGTCTTCTGAGCTAGCTCCACAGCATAAATACCGTCTGCTGGATTGCCGATTGCTAACGATTTCGCAATTGTATTCGGTTTTACTGGCTTAATAAAGTCACGTCCTTCTTTAAAGGCTTGGGCGATGGGCGAACAACCTTCAGCTTGAGCACCGCTGAAACGGACGCTCTTGTTTTCTACTAAACCAACTTCGACAAATTCTTGGAACCCTTTATAAATTTTTGTAAAGAGCGAACCAGATGCCAAAGGAGCAACTACATGATCTGGTAATTCCCAGCCTAGTTGTTCCGCAACTTCAAAACCTAGCGTCTTAGAACCTTCAGAGTAATAAGGACGCAGATTAATATTGACAAAACCCCAGCCATGTGTATTAGCAACTTCCGAACAGAGACGATTGACTTGATCGTAGTTGCCTTTGACGGCCATGAGGGTGGGACTGTAGATTAAGCTACCAAGAATTTTACCAGCTTCTAAATCTGCGGGGATGAACACACAGCAGTCTAAACCAGCATGAGCTGCGATCGCAGCTGTAGAATTTGCCAAATTACCAGTGCTAGCGCAAGAAACAGTAGTGAAACCTAACTCCCGCGCTCTGGATAGAGCAACTGACACCACCCGATCCTTAAAGCTCAGAGTGGGCATATTCACGGCATCATTTTTTATATAAAGCTTATTTAGACCCAGGCGACGGGCAAGACGATGGGAACGAACTAGGGGAGTCATACCAGTTCCCACATCTATAACATTGTCAGTTGCGACAGGTAAAAAGGGGCGGTAGCGCCAAATTGAATTAGGCCCAGCTTGAATTGTTTCACGAGTGACAGTCAGACGTAGGGCGTTGTAGTCATATTTAACTTCTAAAGGGCCAAAACATAACTCACAAACATTACTGGCTTTGAGTTCATATTCTGCACCACATTCCTTACACTTCAAGGCTTGAAAGTAAGCAGTGCTGGTTTGGGTTTGGGTTTTGATTGCCTGAGTCATAAACTAGCTTTCCCTGTTTGTCTGTCACTTGTCGCCTGATACTAGCACGAGCAAAAATACCAGTCAAACATACCCGACTAAAAATATCGGATATGTTTGGTATTGCTAGGAAGGATTCTTGTAAAACTTTAATACTAGTAATCTCTATTTAGAGTAATTACACGTATGTTTTTCATGTTATGAAAAAATAAAATAGTTTCCATTATCCAGCATTAACACTGAAAAATACTATGATAAAATTGCATGTTTTTGTGATAAAATTGCATTTATTGAAATTGCTATCCTATTTAAGCGATCTAGAACGCTTAGTTAATTTTCAATTTTTTTTATCTAAATGACTCTCCAGGGCAGTATATATTTCTGATAACAAAGACTTAAAAACACTTTTGTATATAAGTTTTAGTGTTTTTAGCATCTGAATCAAGCCACTAAAATTGCTATGTGTGTTGCCAAAATAAAGTTAATTTTTCAGCTTTGATGCACTCATTCATAGCTCAAGAAGTTACTTATTTATACGGAAGATTTTTTTTGCTTTAAAAGCTACATTGCTATTTACATCTCTAACTAAGCAAAATACAGTAATAAATTACACATATTTGCGATTGCCAGCTTTGATTCTCAAGGGTAAGCGTAAAACCACTAGACAAGTTATTTCTGGTTATTGTCTCAATATAATTTCCCAGGAGTGTCAATAATTTAACTCTTTAAATATGCATTCCCAAAACTTCAACGTTTTGGGCAGCCATAATCGGTAATTCCTTAAAGGGAATTGCCGAACTTTATCCTGTTTCAAAATCCGAGATACAAGTTCAGCAAACAAACTACTTATATGGTAAATCGAAATCAATCCGTAAATAAGCAGCGTAAATTTTACCAATTTCTAGTAGCAACAGCATTATTAACTGGTAGCCTTTTCCAATTTCTCGCACCCGTATTAGCTGACGGAACGACTGCGGGTACATCTATTAGTAACACTGCAACAGCAACCTACGAAGATCCCAACAGTCCAGGGACAACTATAAATGCCACTTCTAACACTGTCGTTGTCACTGTAGCAGAAGTTGCTGGAATCACCGTTACAGGGTCTGGAGTCACAGATAACAATGGCGGTAATGTTGCAGTTGGCGACTTACTAATTTACACCTACACCTTGACCAACGTAGGTAACGATCCCACCAAATTCCACATTCCCAACCAAGCGACAACAACTGGGCCGGGTACAGTTTCTGGCACATTACCAAATGGTGGTACAGCTAATAGCCTGCAATATAGCACTGATGGTGGTCAAACTTGGATAAACGTCCCTCAAGGTGGCGTAGACACACCTTCTGTTCCAGTTAACGGTACTGTGTTAGTACGTGTGCCAGTAACTGTACAAGCTGGCGCTCAAACCAATGATGTCATTACCGTTACTCTTGGTAATACTCCTGGTGATGCTCAAAACCAACTGCGGAGTCCTGATGGTGGTGACGTATTCACTGTAGATAACCCCGATGGTAGTGCTGGTGAGGTATCTGGTGCGCCAGTTAATGGTACACGGGAAGCTAGCGCCACCGAGCAAATTAAGGTTGGTTTAACAGTAAAAACCTATGCTTTAGGCACCATTCTCAAGACTCGCAGTGACTATAACAATGCTGGCACAACTGCGATTACAGATGATAAATTGACCTACGATTTGAGTTTGCGAGTTGAGTCCAACGATCCCACAGGACAGGGAATTACACCAGCAGCTTTGACGGGTACAAGCATCAATGTTAATGGTGTTGCTGGCACTTATATCTTGGTTTCTGATGCGATTCCTGCGGGTACAGATTTGGCGGTAGCACCGACTGCACCTCCTGGTTGGCAAACAGTTTATACAACTACCGCAGTTACAACTAATGCTAATGCTGCTAGTTGGACTACGACAGCACCACCCTTGGCCTCAGTCACTCGCGTTGGTTTTATCAATAATCCAGCGACTATTACTTCCATTGCTCCTGGTACAACGGTAAATGGCTTCTCGATTCAGCTAGCTGTTGAATCAACTGCAACTTCACCCTTAACCGTCGCTAATATCGCTCAATTGTTTGGTCAAACACCCAGTAGCACTTTCCCAGTATACGACGAATCTGGCGACCAAAATCCCAGCAACTACAACGGTTCTCCAGGTAGTATGACGCCTCCTCCAGGTACAGATACCAATGGTGATGGTATTCCCGATACTCTACCACCCGGCAACGTTGATGATGGCTATATTAACACTCCAGCATCTCCAGAAACTGGAACTGACACAGGTAATAACAACAGCGGTACTGGCACAGGTGGTGAGGCGAACGTCTTCACGGTGCAAGCACCTGTTACTTCAGCGTTGCTCAACGGACCGCAAAATGCCCCGGATGCTACTGGGCCATCAGGTGGAACCAACGATGATTTCACTAACAAATCTTCTCTCGTTCCTGCCGGGACAGCACCTGGTAGTACACTTGACCCACAATCAGTTGGCTTCACCAATACAGTTAAGAACAGTGGTACTGACTCAGGTGTTTTGAAGATAGAGCCTACGCCACCAGTAATTCCAGGAGATTTACCGAATAATACGAAGGTGACTATTACCTATAATAGTCAGTCTGCTGTCTATACCTATAATAATGGAGCGTTTGCATTAACTGCTGGTACAGCAATTACAATCCCCAATGTTGCTCCTGGTGCAAGTATCAACTATGGTGTGGAAGTTGATTTACCTCCAGGTACGCAGTTATCTACTGATATTAGTAAAGGCTTCCCAGTACCGATCATTGCTTCGATTGATAATTATACGACAGATACTAATGGTGATGGAATTAAGGATACTGGCAACGATAATACCTTTGATTCATCCAATATCACCATAGATCGCGTCTACACTGGCTTCCTGAAACTGTTGAAAGTGTCGCGAGTTTTACAAGGTACTGGGCCTGTAGTCCAGGGGAATGATGGCACATTCAGTATCGATCCGAAGAAGCCTGCACCAGGAAACATTATTGAGTACCAAATTCAATACACAAATATTTCCGATCCTCAATCTGGAACTGGGAATGTGATTTTGAATGCTAACAAAGTTGTGATTACTGAAGATGGCACGAAAAGCCCCAATAACTGGGCATTAGACAACGATGCTAGCGGTCAAATTGATACTAGCAACATTGTTGGTTCAGCTAAGGATTCCGGGAGTGCAACCATCCAATTCTTTAGTGGTAATCCAGCTACTAACTCTGGTATCGACCAAACTGGAACTACGGCAAACACTGATGTTGCTAAGTACATAGATACTGTCACTGGCACGATCGCACCGGGTATTCAAAGAACATTTACCTTCCAACGCAAGGTGAACTAATTCGTTGGGATTGGGGACTTTGAAGTTTGCAGACTCTGTTACAGAAGAGTCTGCGAAGTATTTGACCTTATCCCCAACCCCAAACAGCAAGCAAATAGGAGAGTGACTTTTTCTTAGCAAAAGCTGGGAAAGATAAGTCAACAATTCACATTCTGGAAGTTTTTTGAGGTTATTTATATGAAGCGTGTTTCTTTTGCAGGTTTAGGAGCATTCGCTCTCATTGCCACAGTTCCATTTGTCGGTCAAATTCCGGGAGTATGGCATTCAGGAAGTGCTGTTGCTCAGAATATCAGAACTCAAGGGCAAATTCAATTGCGCTTAGAGGCAGAAAAGCAAGTGGTGGCTCAGGATCAACAAGGTAAGCAAAGCCAGAAATGGGAACCTTTAAAAGGTCAAGTTGTGGTGCGACCAGGAGATGTATTGCGATATACCTTGATTGGCGAAAATAAGAGCGATCGCCCAGTGAAAAATTTGATTTTTAATCAACCTATTCCTAAAGGAATGGTCTACGTGCTGAATTCTACCAATGTCGCCAAAAATGCCAAAGTTACTTACAGCATTGATGGTGGGCGTAGCTTTGTCGAAAATCCCACTGTTAAAGTTACTCTTCCTGGCGGCAAAGTGGAAACCAAACCAGCGCCAGCCATTGCTTACACTCATATCCGTTTGCAGATTCCGTCACTTGCTGCAAAGACAACAGTCAAGGCGACTTATCAAACCCAAGTCCGCTGATTAACACGCCGCTTTCCTAACTCGGAAAAGATCTGCAATCAAGAATATTTTCAGATTCCACTGGAAAAGAGATTTTAAAAGAGTTTTAGCTTAACTGGATTTCCCCAAATAAATAAGTGCTTTTATTAACAACAAACTTGACATTTCATAGGAGATGTGTTAAGTGAACCGTCCTCAAAACCAAAAGCAAATTAGTTCTAGCGGTAGCTGGTGGCGACGGTTAACAGCTACTGTTCTTCTGGGAAGTTTTTTGCATACTACTATATCTATGCCAGCGATCGCGCAACAGACTAACAATCTGGTTGCGTCTTTGCCATTAATAAATCAAGCTACTTATACTTATACAGATTCTGCCAGCAATTCTCAATATCAAGGAACTTCTGAGCAAATTAATGTTAGTCCTATCCCCTTACTCGATCCTTTAGGACGAATTTTAGGTTGCGCTGGGACAATTTTACCTGACTATACAGGTTTTTCAGTTGGGGTATACGAACCTAACTCTAGCGACCCAACAGGGACAGAATTGGGTAGTTTGGTTTCTCTGACACGAACAGAGTTGCCAGATATTCCTAATAACAACGTTCCTGGTGGGAAATCGCCGAATACTGAGAATAGTAATCCCTACTTCGTTACGAATAACCCTGCGGGTGTCTACAATTTTCTACTCGATCCGAATAAGGGTCAAACCGCTCCAGGTAGAACCTACATTTTTGTAGTTAATCCACCACCAAATTCTATCTATAAACAGCGACGGGTCAAGATTGAAATCCTTGATAGTACTGGTACACAAGGTAATAATGTCGTGCGATATGTCGCCAGTTCTCTAGATGGTCAACCAATCAGTCTTACAGGTGAAACCAGAGTAGAGCAAACAGTTGTTTTAGTTCCCAACGCAGAAACGGTGGGACTGGATTTATTAGCCTTTGAATTCACTACAAATTTGTGTCAAGCCAATCAGTTACAGATTATCAAAACAGGCGATCGCGCTACTGCTGAACCTGGAGATACAGTAATCTACCGCCTGTCAGTAAAAAATCTCGCTGATGCTGGTTTGAATAATATATTTGTCACCGACGACCTACCTTTAGGATTTCAGTTTTTACCGAAATCTGTGCGGGGAGAGCTAGATGGTCAACCAGTCGCGATCGCCTCAGAACGCAATGGTAACACAGTGACATTCCGCACAGACGTAACAATTCCCCCAGAGAAAGTCTTGAATATTGCCTACGCTGCTCAACTAACAACTGATGCGCTGCGTGGTACTGGTCGTAACACTGCGATCGTTAATGGTCAACGAGCTGATAACCGTTTTAGTACTAAGGATGGCCCAGCAACCCACCAATTGAAAATTCGTCCAGGAATCGTTTCTGACTGTGGCACGATTATCGGTCGGGTGTTTGTTGATAAAAACTTTGACGGAGAACAACAGCGTGGTGAACCTGGAGTAGCCAATGCGGTGATTTTTCTGGAGGACGGAAACCGCATCACTACAGATCCTAATGGTTTGTTCTCTTTAGCTAATGTCTTACCTGGATACCACACAGGTGTACTAGACCTTAGCAGTGTAGCCGGTTACACCCTAGCTCATAACGAAAAATTCCGCGAACGAAATAGCCAATCTCGCTTGGTGCATTTAGAGCCTGGTGGCTTAGTACGCATGAACTTCGCTGTAACCCCAACATTTCAGGAGCCAGTCAAGAAATGAAATCCAGACTGCACTGTTTAACTACATTTAACCTGAGATTGATGGGGGCGATGCCAGTAGTAGCTCTCAGTCTTGTTTTATACCCTGCACTAGTCAAAGCAGAAATCACTAGTGAAAAACCCCTTTTCCCTGATTCCCATTTGCAAGCCGATAAAGGTGTTGAAGATCGAGCGGATCGGAATAAAGTTGCTGAAAAAAGTATAGATTCAAATTCTCTCGATCTCTTAGGAAGTTCCGAGCAAGATTCTCCACCTCTTGAATTTGCCTCAACTTATAAAGCATCGGCTCCTGAAATTCCAGATATCCAGGCAAGTGAAGCAGAAATAGACCCATTTCAATCAGAAACTTCTATTGATGTGCCCAATAGCTCACGCAAAATAGTAGGAATCAAAAACGACGAACGCAAAAATACTGAAACACTATTTCATGCTTCTCCAACAGAAATACAACCATTTCAACCAGCAACTTCTGTAGGTTTGCCTAGAGGATTACGCAAAATTGCAGGAGTAGAGGACGCGGGGACAAGGGGACAAGGGGTAAATGAAAATCTTCCTGTATCTCCTACTGTCCCTATCTCTACAGCAATCAAAATCCTGACTCCGACGGCTGACAGTGTTATGGATGTACAAGCTAGCACGGTAATTGTGCAGTTTCCTGCTGGTAGTCAAGTGGAATTGCGGGTCAATGGCGCGTTGGTAGATCCTTCTTTAGTAGGACGGACGGAAACCGATGCTACCACCAATTTGGTAACGCAGACATGGTATGGTGTCTCGTTAAAAGAAGGTGCAAACACCATTTCTGCACAGGTTGTTGGAGGAACAGAACCCCCTGTAACAGTACAAGTTGCAGTGCGAGGAACGCCACAGCAACTAACCTTAGAAACAGTTGAGTCTCGTATCCCAGCGGATGGGCGTTCTACGGCTACAATTCGGGGTCAACTCCTCGATGCAAGTGGTAATCGCTCGAATCGTGATGCTGTTGTTACCCTCATACCCACTGCTGGGGAGTTGGTCGGGAAAGACTTCAAGCCTGATGAACCGGGATTTCAAGTGGAGGCGAAAGCGGGGCAATTTACAGCGATTTTGCGATCGCAATTGAAAGCGGAAACTGTGACAATTCGCGCGATCGCTAATGATTTAGAAGCCTTCACCCAACTACAATTTGAAACGTCACTGCGTCCGAGTTTAGTTACTGGAGTCATAGATTTACGTTTGGGTGCTAGAGGTACAAATTATTACGGCAGTTTCCGTGATTTCCTCCCTCCTGACAAAAACAACGGAACCCAATTAGATTTCCATTCAGCGATATTTGCCACTGGTGCGATCGGAGAATGGTTATTTACAGGCGCATACAACAGTTCTCGTAACCTCAATGAAGATTGCAACTGCGATAATCGTCTGTTTAGAACTTATCAATTCAGCGAGCAAAACTATCCTGTCTACGGCGATAGCTCGAAACTTGATGTAGTTGCTCCTTCCATTGACAGTGTATTTTTGCGTTTTGAGCGTTCAGCCCGTACCCCTGGCTCCGATCCTGATTATGCGATGTGGGGTGACTATAACACAGAAGAATTTGCGCGGCGATCGCAGCAATTTACTTCTATCACCCGTCAACTTCACGGTTTTAAAGCTAATTACAACTTAGGAAACCTCCAAATTACAGGTTTCTATGGCGACCACTTAGAAGGATTCCAACGGGATACGATTGCTCCCGATGGTACTAGTGGTTATTACTTCCTCTCTCGCAGACTACTACAAGCCGGTAGTGAAAATGTCTTTATCGAGTTAGAAGAACTCAATCGTCCTGGGACTGTATTAGAACGGAAACAGCTGAACCGAGGCCCAGACTACGAAATCGACTACGATCGCGGTACTTTATTATTCCGCGAACCGATTCTTCGTACCGATATCGATCGAACCGGACAAGTGTTGGTACGTCGGATTGTTGTTAGCTATCAATATGACAGCGAAGACTCTGACGGGAACATCTATGCTGGTCGTTTGCAATATAATCTTTCTCGCAAACTTAACTCCGAAAGTTGGATAGGAGCAACTTACATTCAAGAAAATCACGGGGTGCGCGACTTTCAACTCTACGGTGCAGATGCACTGATTGCTTTGGGTGACAACGGTAAGTTAATCGCAGAATATGCTCATTCCACTAATGATTCTGATGTTGTGGGAAAGGTCAGAGGTGATGCTTACCGTTTAGAAGCTGAAGGAAAAATTGCTAATGGGATTCAAGGTCGTGCCTATTATCGCTTTGCTGATACGGGTTTTGCCAATAATGCCACTATCAGCTTTGTCCCAGGACAAACCCGTTATGGAGCGCAGGTTACAGCTAAACTCACCTCAACTACCAACGTCAGAGCGCAATACGACCACGAAGACAATTTTGGGATTGCTCCCCAACCCCTAGACACTTTTGAAGAACTGTTTGCACCGCGTTATGAGGCGATACCTGGTAGTAAGGTTGATAATTCACTGACGACGATTTCTGCTGGGATTCAACAACGCTTGGGTAGCGCCACTATCGATCTGGATTGGATTCATCGTCGTTTGGAAGACCGCATCCCCGACAGTACCCTCAGTAGTAATTCCGATCAACTGCGATCGCGTTTTTCAGTTCCCCTTGCTAAAAACCTGACTTTCCAAGCCCAAAATGAACTCAGCTTATCTTCCCAAAAAAATGCTATTTACCCAGACCGTACCATTTTGGGGTTGAATTGGGCAGTAATTCCTGGTGTCAACGTCAGTTTAGCCCAACAGTATTACAGTAGCGGTCAATATTCGGGTAATTCTATTACTAGCTTGAGTGTCAACGGCGAACACAAACTCGGTTCGGATACTACTTTGACTGGTCGTTACTCAATTTTGGGTGGTGCTAACGAAATGACTACTCAAGGAGCAATTGGTATAAACAACCGCTGGACTATTGCTTCGGGATTGCGGCTAAACGTTGCTTACGAACACGTATTTGGCAACTTCTTCGGACGCACTTTAGCAGGTCAACAATATGCCCAACCCTACGCTTTTGGTCAAGCTGCATCTGCGATCGGGTTTGATGGTGGCGACAGCTACAGTGTGGGGCTGGAATACAGTGATAATCCGCAGTTTCAAGCCAGCGCTCGTTACGAACATCGTTCTTCTTCTGGAGGTAGTAATACAGTAATTACCGTAGGTGCTGCGGGTAAAATTTCTCCGGCTCTCACAGCTTTGGTACGTTATCAACAAGCTGGTTCTTCCAATCAAAAGCTTTCAGGATTGGGAGATACTGCTAACCTCAAGTTGGGTTTAGCCTACCGCGACCCCAATAGCGATAAATTTAATGCTTTATTGCGTTATGAATATCGTCAAAATCCATCAACCATCCCTGACACTATCTTGTTAGGAAGTGGTACGGGTTCTCAAGACCATACCTTTGCTTTAGAAGCGATTTACGCTCCTAACTGGCAATGGGAATTCTACGGGAAGTATGCGTTACGTAACAGTACCTCTTACATAGCTAACGATTTAGCCGGTACTAGCACAGTAAATCTAGCCCAAGTACGCGCTACCTATCGTTTGGGATATAGCTGGGATTTGGTGGGTGAGGCTCGTGTAATTAGTCAGTCTAGCTACAGTGAGACAGGCTTTGTTCTTGAAACAGGTTACTACCTCACGCCTAACCTCCGCGTTTCGGCTGGTTACGTCTTTGGTAAAGTTGATGACCGAGATTTTTCTGGCACACGTTCTGCGGGAGGCACGTATTTAGGCTTTACGGTTAAGCTCAACGAATTGTTTGACGGCTTTGGACAACAAAAACCTGTAGCGCGTCAGCCACAGGAATCGGCGATGAAAACTTTGGTCGGTAAACTCAAGGCTGCAATCAGGGGGATGCAAAGACGTGAAATATAAAAGGGTTATTTGATGTAGAGATGTTTATTGCAACCTCTATATACGAATTTAACCTTTCCCCGTGGGAATACTATTGTCGTAACGATTTTTTATTCGCTTTGAATCTAGTGCAAAAACGTTTCGATTTTCATGCTGGTATTTGTATATTTATAAACTCAATATGATTGCTTACATATTATGTATTTTTATTGGAACTAAATAATGAAATCTTTATTTAAGAAATTAAGAGCGATCGCCACAGTAAATATTGATGAAAATGATAAATTTTCTCTGACTGTGGACAATCCAGTAAAAAAAAATATGGAAAAGCGATTAACAATTAGCCGTCAAAAACTATGGCTCAGTAGCCTGGGCTTTTTTTTATATATTTTAGGGAATAGTATTCAACCTAGCTGGGCTGAAGGCAGCAAAGAGTTAGTTTCTGATGGTGGATACAGACCTTACCTAGAATGGTCAGATTTACTACTGGCAGGTATTGTTCGGAAAACCATACTCAAAGTTTATGTTCAGCAAGGAGAAACAGTTAATCTTGGCTCTAGTGTGACTAATAGTTTCTCGAATCCACAAGATATTGTTTACCGCAGTCCCTTTGGTACTCAAAATGGCTCTTGTGATGTTCTAGCGAGTGGTTTTGGTTTTATTGACACCGTTGCCAAAGAAACAGCCGGCCCTTTACCTAATGCTGGTGGCTATACCCCTTGTACTTTCGTCGCTACAGAAACAGGTATTTACGAAGTTGAGTTTCATTCTCCGAATACAGCTGGTGCAAGCAATCCGCCGCCAACAGCTGCAACGGCGGCATTTCCTACAGGTAACACTCAACTTTCAGGGGTAGCTGCTTGGGATATCACAGTTCGAGATAGTAACAGCGTTGCCAAAAAAGGGCGAGTATTTACCAACTATATCGCTATGAATATGGGGGCAAATGCCAGTGGTGGTACTCCCGTAGCACTCAGCTCCAAGCTTTATATTCAAACCAAAGATGGGTATCGTTACGAAACTGACATGAATGGAGTCGATCCTTTTGGCTTCATCTTTTTTGCTAATAACCGGGGATATATTGACACAACAAATAGCAGCACTCTTTACCATTCTGCTGGCGGTGCTAGTAATAATAGTTTGATCTTTCCCGGCAATGTGCAAGTTCAAAATCCAAATGTTTCTGATACTACAACAGACATTACCCACCTAGTTTTCTTCAATCGACCCGACACGGCCACTCTCAATTCTTTGAGTATTCCTATTGCAGCAACGATCCCGACAGTACCGACTTCATTCAAATTCACTGGGGGTAATGGAGGTAGTGGGAACCAAACTTCTGTGGGTGTGGGAGGCAATTTTAGTTTCAATGCTGCCTCAACTGGTAGCTATCAAATAATTATTGATACCAACAATGATGGCATTTTTGATCCTAGTAGCGATAGAGTAATACAAAATGTGCTGTCTGTCGGCTCAAATGTGGTATTTTGGGATGGGAAGAATGCAAGTGGGGTAAATCTCCAACCTCTACCAGGAAATGCAGCATACAATGCCATAATCACAACACGATCGGGTGAATATCACTTTCCCATGTTGGATGCTGAAAATAATCCGCTGGGGTTTAAAATCACGATGGAAAACCCTCCCGCTGCTTTTCCTAACCTTGTAGATCAAAATGGCCAGCAGATTGGAGCGACTACCATTTATTACAATGATAACAATTATACTACCGCTAACGGCACGGCGATTAACTTAAATGGTACGGGAGCTACTAGCCCGCGTAATGCTGCTAGAGGGATCAATAGTGCGACGGGAGAGCATGAATTTAGTAGTAATTATGGTGACTTTAAGGGAATCGATACTTGGACATATTTCCCCAGTCAAGCAATCCTTACTCCCTTAGTAATTACTACTAGCACTCAAGCAAATATCATCGGAACTAAATCTGTTCGCTTCCTGGCAGACAATGATAGTAGTGGAACTGTGACTGTAGGCGATCGCATCGAATATACCATTACTTATTCCAACCTAAATCCAGGTAATAGCAATGCAATTAACTTTGTCATTAACGACTTATTACCCTCACAATTAACCTTTGTGAGTGCAGCAATTACTGCTGCAACTTCAGGGAATAATATTGCACTCAATCCCAGTTACAACGGTACTAGTGTTGTTGCTGTGACAAATTCTGGGATTCTCCGTATAGGTGATACGATTACCATTAAAATCACTGCCACAATTAACAATGTCAATGGCGGTAATCCAATTAGTAACCAAGCAAATGCTACTTTTAACACACCTGATAATCCTACAGGAACTGTTGGTACAGTGTTCACAGATGCAGACTCTGCTGGCGCTACTAATAATCCACCAACTCTTGGTAATTCGTTCTTACAAATTACTGATAATGGTGTAAATATCGGTAATAATCCTGCTAGTACGGCAGATGATGACCCCACTTTATTTACAGTAGTAAATACTGTTAGTTCTAATCCTAAATTGCTGTTAATTAAACGCATTACTCGTCTCAACAACCAAGATTTAACTGATATTGTTGATGGTCGCAGTGACGTTGCTACTAATGCCAGTAACTATGTACCAGAACCTTATGCGACTGATGATAGCGATCCTAAATGGCCCGTTGGTTACTTGCGAGGATTGATTAATGCTGGCACTGTCAAACCGGGAGATGAATTAGAATACACTATCTATTTTCTTTCCAATGGTATTGGTAATGCAACTAATGTAAAATTCTGTGACTTAGTTCCGACTAATGTTAGTTTGATTCCTACTGCTTTTAATGGCATGACTCCTAATGATGGTGGCTTGTCAACAGCAGATCGAGGTATTGCCTTAGCTGTTGGTTCTACTACACCAACGGTTTATTTGAGTAATGTAGCAGATAGCGATCGCGGACGTTTTTATACAGCTAACGAATCAGCCACACCATCATACTGCGGTACTAACACCAATGGAGCAGTAGTGGTCAATATTACTACAGTCCCAAGTTTACCCAATCTACCCGCAGCCACTGGATCTGGCACACCAGCTAATTCTTATGGTTTTGTCCGCTTCCGTGCCAAGGTGAAATAGTTTTAACCACCGATAACTAGTGTAATTAAGGACATTAGGAGAGTTTTGGCTGTACGGTAAGAGGCGATCGCAGTTTTGTAAAAATATCTTTTGAATAATCCGAAAAGCAGTAACTTCAGTTTGGAGATTCAGCATATACCTACAAATAAGTCATAAGAAATATGAATCTAAAACTGAGATTTAAACCAGTTTCTCACAGTTGGGTTGCTCTACATCCAAAGCCTAAAGGGGTAATTCAATTTATTGCTGGGGCTTTCTTTGGTACATTTGGCCCTATGCTTTTTTATCGTTATCTGCTTCAATCTCTATTTGAGCAGGGATATACAATTATTCTTTTGCCATTTAATTTTACTTTTAACCATTATCTAGAAGCTGGTTTTCTCATGAGAGAACAGTATGAAATTTTGCCAGAGCTTGTGAAAATGGCAAGTGTTGCAGGATATGATTATGAAGCTTATCTAGATGATAAAAACTTTTCTTGGATTGGACATAGCCTTGGCTGTAAATATATCTCGCTATTAGAAGGATTTACTGCTCTACCTCCAAAGCCTCAAGATAGAGAACAGTTTCTTCGGAACCTGCTATCTAATACTTCCGATGAGTCAGAGATAGAAAGTGTGATTGCAGACATTAATCTTCTCTTTGATGAACTAACGCGAAAAACGGCTGAAGTTAAAAAATTAATTTACACTTATGTAGGTCGGAAAATCAAAATTAATAGTGTTTTCATTAAAGGACAGGTTTCTATCCTCTTAGCACCTGCCATTGCTGACACAGGGAGCGCAATTCGTCCTCAATTTTTAGCGGATATTATCGACAATCTTGGTTGGGGTGTGAAACCAACTGTTGAAGAAACTCAGTATTTAATCAAGGATAGTGGGCTATTTAATATTATGGGTTTAGTCTGTTTTAAATCAGACAATATTGCTAAATCGACCTGTGAATGGTTTACTAATATTCTGCAAAAGCCACCGCAAAATTTTCGCAACACTGTAGCAGGTGGACATTTAAGACCTTTAGGTATTCAGCTAGCTAAATATGTCGTTAATCTTTTTGATAAACCGTTAATTGAATCAGTTCAAGAGCGAAACAAAGCATTTGAGCATAATGTAATTCAATTGCTTGAAGAACTAAAAGAAAAATCAAGATAATGGGCATTGGGTATGGGGCATTGGGTATGGGGCATTGGGTATGGGGCATTGGGCATTGGGAAAGACGAGGCAGGAGGCAGAAGTTCTACAATGTTTGAATTTTGAATTTTGAATTTTGAATTTTGAATTTTGAATTGATTTCTCCCCTGCTCCCCACCCTTAACCCTTTTTCATGACAATCCCAACTCTTCTGGAAAACCGAGCATGATGTTTAGGTTTTGAACTGCGGCTCCTGATGCGCCTTTACCCAGATTGTCAAGACGAGCAACTAGCAAGACTTCTTTAGTGATGTCATTGGCGAATACAAAAACCTGAACAATATTGGTATTATTCAGTGCAATCGCATCCAGAAATGTTCCGTCTCTGAGCAGTGTAGAATCTTGGAATGCAGCAACTTGCACGAACTTTTCACTTTGGTAGTAGTCAGCGATCGCTTCATAGATAACTTTACCTGATGGTGGATTCTCTAAAGTTCCCAGTGGCAAAGGTATCTGTACTAGCATCCCCTGCTCAAAATCGCCCACTGCCGGTACGAATAGTGGCGGCGATGCTAACCCTGAGTAATGTTGCATTTCCTTAACGTGCTTGTGCCCAAACTGCAAACCGTAGATGCCATAAGGGTAGAGCGACTCTGCCCCGGCTTGCTGTTCGTGAAAGTTATGATACTGTTTAATCAGATTCTTTCCGCCACCAGAGTAACCTGACACTGCATTAACGGTGATGGGAAAGTTACTGTTCAGGAGTCCTTTGGCAATCAACGGACGGATACAAGCTAAAAATCCTGTGGGATAACAGCCGGGATTACTGACAAACTGGGCGCTGGCAATTTTCTCTCGTTGTCCGGGATTTAGTTCAGGGAAGCCATATACCCAATCTTTAGCAGTGCGATGGGCAGTACTAGCATCAAGAATCTTAACTCTATTATTACTGACTAAGCTAACAGCTTCACGAGCCGCATCATCAGGCAGGCAGAGAATGATAACATCAACAGCATTGATTAGTTTGGTTCGCTCATTTGCATCTTTACGTTTAGATGCCTCAATGCTAACTAACTCAATATCATCCCGTTGGTTCAGGCGTGAGTAAATTTGTAAGCCTGTGGTTCCCGATTCCCCATCAATGAAAATCTTCGGTTTAGTAGTCATGCGCTTTTGATTATATGAGAGTGATATTTTGACAAAGTAAGAGTTATTTTAACGATCGATTTTGGAATGAAATTAACCTGCTTTCACCATCCATACCAAAAAGCTCAGAATTAGTTCGATAGGAGGAAGAGAATAATCCATTAAATCAATTGTGACTGTTTGCCCTTCTAGTTTCAGAAATCGCCATTGGGTTCCACTGCTTACAGTACCGTAAACTGCTGTTAAGGGTTGTTCTCTTGCTTGGTTGAATCGCTGTGCAGCTACCATTTCTGCAATGCATTGTCCTAATCCAGATTTTAAATCTGATTTTTTTGCTTCAACAATGACAATTGCGGGCACTTCTACCGTTAATTGTTCGGGCGAACGGCAAAGTAGGAAGTCACATACACCGTTGAGTCCAATACTCGGATCGACGTTAAACTCTTCTCCTGAAAATACGCTAATTGTGGAATTGAAGATGCGTCGCACTTCCAGTAATATAGGATTAATTATCGCCTCTGAACGAGCTTTTTCTGTATCCACAGCGATCGCCCACGGTAAATCTTCTAAAATACCTTGGAGTCTGAAGCTTGGAGTAATGGGTTCAATTGAGTCTGGGAAAAAGCGAACTCCTTCCACTGTATTTAGATGAAAATCTTGTTTTACTCGGTCAATGTTAAATTGACTGTAGGGCATGATAAATCAATACTCCATCCATTTGTTTGATTGTAAGAGATTGTTATTTATTTTTTCCTTCGCCTTCCCCCTTTAACTCGTTTTTAGCTCGGTTACTCCTCCCAAGCTAGAGTACGTTTCACTGCTTTTTGCCAAGTATCAAATTTGGACAAAGAGAAATCACTCTTTGGCTCAAACACACGCTCAATTTGCCGTTGTTCCACGAGTGTTTCATAGCTCTGCCAAAATCCTACAGCTAAACCTGCCGCAAATGCTGCACCCTGAACAGTGGTATCGCGCATTATCGGGCGTTCAACTGGAATACCCAACACGTCAGCCTGGAACTGCATCAGAAAATTGTTCTCGCAAGCACCACCATCTACGGTTAATCGCCCAACTGGAATACTGCTAGATGCATTTATCGCCTGCACTACCTCCAAAACTTGATAAGCGATCGCTTCCAAGACGGCGCGAACTAGATGCTCTGGTTGTACACTGGCGGTAATGCCGAAAAAAGCTCCCCTGGCGCTCATATCCCAATAAGGTGCGCCTAGTCCACTAAATGCTGGCACAAAGTAGACTCCGCCATTATCTTTTACCTGATTGGCCATCGCTTCAGTTTCAGCAGCAGTTTTAATCAGCTTCAGGCGATCGCGCAACCATTGAATACAAGCACCACTAGTAAACATACTGCCTTCTAAGGCATAGCCAACATTTAAAGTATCGCTTGTATTTGCTTGTGTCCACGCCACTGTCGAAATGAGTTGATGGTGCGAACGCACAATTCGATCGTCTGTGTGAGCTACTAAAAAGCTACCAGTGCCATAAGTGCATTTTACCAAACCGGGGCGATCGCAGCCATGACCAAATAGAGCCGCTTGCTGATCTCCCAAAATGGCTGCGATCGGAATTTCCGCACCCAACAAAGTCGCATCAGTGACTCCAAATACTCCCAAACTCGGCTGAATCTGGGGCAAAAGATGAGCCGGAATTTGAAACAGATCCAGTAAAATCTCATCCCACGTACAGGTTTTGAGATTCATCAACATTGTACGACTGGCGTTGCTGTGGTCAGTAGCATGGACTTTCCTACCTGTGAGGTTCCACAACACCCAGCTATCAATAGTGCCTGCTAAGACATTGTTTATATCGATATCAGTACAATTATCTAATAGCCATCTGAGCTTGGTAGCAGAAAAGTAGGCATCAATGATTAATCCGGTGCGATCGTAAATTTCATCAGCGTAGCCTTGCTCTTGTAACTGGTGGCAAAGGGGAGCAGTGCGGCGATCTTGCCAGACGATCGCTTTATGGAGTGGTTTACCAGTAGTTTTGTCCCAAATCAAACAAGTTTCGCGCTGTACAGTTAGTCCCAAAGCTGCGATCGCTGATGGTACAATCTGGGCATTTGTAATTGCGGTTTGCATTACCCAACAAGTATCTTGCCAGATTTGTTGAGGGTCATGTTCTAACCATCCTGGCTGAGGATAATACTGAGTTAATTCTTTATATGCCTGCCCAACAATCTTGCCGTCTGCGTTAAATACAAAGGCGCGGTTGCCTGTTGTACCTAAATCCAGTGCTAAGATGTAGCCCGATGATAGAGTTTTTTTGCCAAGTGTGTGCATAGCCGCTTTTAATGTTGCGTAGGCGTAGCCCAACCTAGACATCACGATTTTAGCAATACGCCTTCAATCACATATACATTATTTTGGGTACATTTTGAATTTCCTGTTTGAATAGCGTTACACCAATTTTGGCTTTCTTAATTTTGAATTTTGAATACTTCGGCTACGCTCAGTACAAGTTTTGAATTTTGAATTTATCTTACGTTTCTGTAAGCTTAAAAACGCTACAAGTTTACGCAAAGTTGTACTTAGTACAATGAGTAATGATGTCCGCCTCAAATCCCAGACCTTGACAACATTGCAAGACACTGTGCATTGGAATTATGTGTAAGTAAGTATATTGGCACAGTAAATAATTATCAAAATGCTGCTTTCAAAGGAATATTACATACAAATTTATTGAAGTTTTAGGGTTAAATTTATGTGGCAATATACAAAGTGTCACTTTATTCAAATTTAATGATGATACTCATGTTTTATAGTTTGCATATAAAAATTAATCATAGTAACTCAATCCGGTTCACAAAGATGTGAAAAATCATCATAAAAACACAAATCGCCGTTTATCCAATTGTAGAGACGGCGATTTATCGCGTCTCTTGCCTTAACCAACACTATTAATAGTCAACCTGATTAATATAGATTTTATTACAAGTAATCATCCTAACTTGATATAAAAACTATGGATTTCAAAATAGATGTGGTCTAAAAGTTAAAACCATCCCATGTTAAAAGCTAACCAAAATCAAAATGCACTACTAGCTCTGTTGTTACTTGTGCCAGTTCCGAGCATTGGTATTGCAACTCAGCTATATATACTCCCTGGCTTCCAAGGACATTTAGTAGCTTTATTAGCTAAAATCTGGTTATTGCTAGTACCCATTATTTGGTTGTTATTTGTTGATAAAGACAATTTCAAATTTGAATATCCTAAAAGACGCGATTTATTTGCCGGAGTCGGATTAGGACTATTAATGCTAGGCATCATTTTGATTGTTTATTGGCTGCTGGGCGCAAAATGGATAGATGTTGAATATGTTCGCGATCGCGCAACACAAGTTGGATTGAACAGTTTTGTAATTTACTTAGTAGGTGCAGTGTATTGGATATTTGTTAACTCTTTACTTGAGGAATTTGTCTGGCGTTGGTTTGTTTATCGTAAATGTGAAATTTTAGTATCAAGTCCTTTAGCTGTAGTGCTGTCTGCACTATTTTTTACGATTCATCATGTTGTTGGTTTAGCAGCTTACTTTGACTGGCGTGCGACAACATTATGCTCATTGGGAGTGTTTCTCGCAGGAGCAGTTTGGTCATGGTGCTACTTAAATTATTGCTCGATTTGGCCTGGATACATCAGCCATATTTTTGCAGATATAGCAATTTTCCTGATTGGCTGGCAACTGATCTTTACTTAAGAAAAATGTAATCAATCAATATTTCTCAAGATAATATGTTTTTTTAAGTCGAAACTGATTATACCTTCTTCTTGCAGTTTTCCCATCAATCGTGTAACTGTTACTCTAGTGGTACAGCAGGCGCTAGCAATATCTTCGTGAGTAAAACGAACATTTAGACGAGTTCCCTCTGGTACAGTTTCACCCATTTCTCGTTTCAAAAATTGTAATAGATGCTGTAGGCGATCTTGTACTCGCCGTCTACCAGAAATTGCTAAAAAAGATTCTGTTTGCTGTAACCGCTGCTTAATTTTTGGTAGAAGTGTATGGCTCAGTGTTGTGGAAGGTGATACTTCTGTTGCATAAATTGACACTACGTCAATATCAGTAAGCGCTGTTGCTTGGTAAATATTTAAAGATGTCAAACTAGAACCAAAAACCATTCCTGCTGTTGCCAATCCGATCAGCACTTCTTCACCCGTTTCACAGTAGGTACTGAGTTTCACCAATCCCTGAGAAACATACCAAATTACTAATGGATTGAGGGGAATAGTTTCTCCTTTATCATATTTATGTAGGGGGCGATTGTTGAAAATGTCACTTTTGTCTTTAACTTTTGCTGATTCTAATTGCTGACGCTGGGTTATATTACGCACCATCCAGCGCAGAGAAATTGCCTTACCCTGCTGATTGCGGACAGCCGTTACTGTCAAAGCTGCATAAAATAACTCGCCATAACGTTGTTGCAAACGTATCAATAACTCTTTAACTTTGTCTGATTGCGATAGCTGTATCAGCTCGTTGCGAACTTGCTGACGTTCTTCTAGAAGGACAAAGTTAACTATTGGTTTGCCCAGTAAAAAATGCTTGGAAACATTCAACAACTTAGCTGCGGTGAGGTTAGCTTCTTGGATGATTCCTTCTGTATTAGTCACTAAATAGCCGTCTGGCGCTAACTCGAATAAATCTTGGTAGTAATGGCGCTCTGCTTCTAACCAATTCCGTGCTTTTACTAGTTCCTCGTTTTGCTGATAAAGTTCCTCTGCCGCTAACTGTACTACCTTTGAAGTGTTATGGAGTTCCTTAAAAGCTTCCGGCAACAAATCAGGGGAAATCCAAGGTAATAAACTAGCAGTTTGGTGTAAATCTGCTAAACGCTTGTGCAATATTTCTGTACGTTGGACAAATTTTTCTATGTTCACCTTAAATTCCCGCCTTTGCTTGCAGAAGTTAAGTAAAAAAACTACTAAATAAATCTTGAAAAAATTGCAATATACTTAACTTTTTTGAGTTATAAATTTAACAGGTTATAAATTGCAATTTTCATGTAATTGAAGTAATAAAGTTAGATTTATTTTGGGTTTTTGACAATTTATATCCTATAGTCGCTATAGATAAGCCAGTTTTTAAATGACACATATAGCATTCAACCTAAATCTCAAAGTAAATTGAATCTAGAAATTACAAAACATCCACTGAGATATTTATTTAACAATAATTTTACGGACTTTTCCTAAGTATTACTTCTACCCTTGGTGGTAAATTCTTTAACCTCAGCTAAATACGAGTACCAAATCTGCCATCTAAGATTATACTAATTTTTGACTAAACTGATAAGTAAGTCAAAATAATGACTAGCAAAGAGCAGATACTATACTCGTAAAACCCTACATTTCAACCTTAATTTCTGACTATTATTCTTGAATTCACTTTATCATTCCCCCAATAAATAATTTAGTGTTAATTATAATTGTTTCCATTTTTACTAAGAGGATGTTTGGAAAGCTATATTTTGTTACCCAAAGTATTTAATACCTCCCATAACTCACCCTTGGAAAAGGAGGGGAAATAGTCTCTTAAAGCCCCTCTTTATAAGGGAAGTTGGGGGAATAATGTCAAAGTTTAATATACTATACAACAATTTTCAAACATCCTCTGAGAATAACTTATAAGATTTTCCCCAACTTCCATCACAAGAATTAAGCAACTACTACCAAAGATATAGAATCTAAGTTAATTTTGTTGGTGATTCTGAATACTTTGCCTATTAATAAAATTCATAATAAGATTCCCAATTTCTTTATGAGGATGTTTGAAAAGTTTTATTACTAACGCCAAAAGCTTAGAAATCTAAACCTCACTCCTTTGTAGGGGTCATATTTCATATCTACACTAGGTACTTCTTCTTTAGCGCAGACTTTCCCAATTTCTTTAAGAAGTTGGGAATCCAAATCTTTCCATCTTCAAATTCATTATAAAACTATCTGACACGGATAAGAGTAAAACTATTGAGAACAAGCAATGGTCGAACTACTATATCTAGAATTGCAAAGAAAAATATTAATAAGTTAAAAAGCTTTGTATAGCTAATCACGTATGAACTTAATAAGTATCCGTCTCTTTAGTTAGAGGATAAATGAAGTAGTAAGCTGGTGTAATTTAACAATGCGTAACAGCTAATCAACGCACAAGTTACAAGGGGTGATGAGTGAGGTGTCAATGCAATAAAATCTCATCACTCCTTTTTACTTACATCAGTTTATGAGCCAATAGGCTTGGGTTAGCCCTAAAAATATGTAGCCGTGCAAACCTTAGAAATAGTTGAAGTACGCGAAAATACCCAGATATCTGCCGCGCTTACCTTTTGTCAACAGCAACAACAATGCTTATCCCAGATTCAATCTTCTGTGGAAGGAAATACCCAAAAACTGCAAAATCCTTATCCACAAGGTTGTTTACCTTGGGTTATATCATGTCTGCCAAATTACCCATAATAAAAGAACCCCACCCCCAACCCCTCCCCGCAGGCGGGGAACTCGGGGCCCCCTTTGGGGATTAGGGGCAGGGAGACAAAGCACAGCTTTGGCGGGGTGGGGTTCTTCGGGTTTAATAAGCAATCAAGCGGACATGATATTACTTGGATCGTCGCTCGGTTAGGTGGATGGTCTGGATATCTCTCTCAAAGACCTCCGGGAATGCCTACCCTTGTTCGCGGTTTCAGGCAATTTGAATCTCTCTTTTTCGGCTGGAAACTTGCGACTTATGGACTTGTGTATACACGGTAACTTTTTAAAGGGGGTTGGGGGGATCTTCAAAATATGAAAACTTTAACCGAACCGTACTGGGACTACGCCTACGCGATCGTCAAGAGCGCTACACGATGAAGATTTTCACACCCACGAATCCATTACCCACGGCATTTAAATTAAATAGCTTTTAACAGCATCATTGCAGGGATTATCAAGGTATATTTGACTAGAATTAAGGTATTATAGCGATTATTATTTGGATACTATAAACGGTAGGGGTTTACGGAAGTGCGCCTCTACAACTGACACGCCAGTTTAGCTATAAATTAATATCTACGGTTTTACGGGTATAAGAAAAATGAAGTTTACAGACTGGGTGACTAGAGTGCTACTAATCTGGCTGATGTTCGCCACTTTAATTGTAGTGCTGCTAATTGGACGAGCAACAAAATTACACAACAATCCGACAACCTCCCGTGCAGCCAATCCACAGGTTACAGCTTTGAGTCAATATCCCCAGGCGCAATTCCAATCAGCAAAAGAGCCAGAGAAGAAATTTCAAAATGTTATCAAGTCCCCAGTCAAGACTAACCAGCCTGTAGCAAGATACATAACCACTCAAGCTTTTGCACAGTACAGACCTAATTATCAAGTTGCTTCAGTCGATCCAAGTAACTATGGTGAACGTTATACCCAAGATGTTAACGGCGTTCCTCTCAACAACCAACCAATTATCGTTATTCATGAAACTGGTTATTCAGCTTCTAGCGCCATCAATTTCTTTCAAGTAGCCCATACTGATGAAGGTGTGCAAGCAAGTTACCACGCCTTAATCAAGTTAGACGGAACGGTGGTTTATCTAGTACCGCCAGACAAGCGGGCTTTTGGTGCAGCTAACTCAGTATTTGATGGTTCGCAGGGAGTGGAAACTGTACAGACTAATCCGACTTTACCTGCATCAGTGAATAATTTTGCTTATCACGTCTCTTTGGAAACACCGCCAGATAGTTATGACAGTAGCAGCCAACAAACCCATAGCGGCTACACGGAAGCTCAATATCATTCTCTTGCTTGGTTAATTGCTCAAAGTCAAGTTCCAGACGATCGCATCACTACGCACCATTTAGTAGACCGTTCTGGTAAAAAAGTTGACCCGATAAATTTTGATGGTCATAAATTTCTCAGCTTACTTAATACTTATCGTCAGGTTAGACCAGTCTATCAAGTCAGCAAATAATTTAGGAGTCAGAATTCAGAATTCAGGAGTCAGAATTCAGAATTCAGGAGTCAGAATTCAGAATTCAGGAGTCAGAATT